>CAZIDC010000143.1:0-7137 GCA_964537885.1 uncultured Syntrophaceae bacterium
TGGCACGCTATCCGCATCTTTAAAGATCTGAAAATACCCCCAATATGTTGTGGTTTTCCCTTCATTTATAATCATTAAAAAGAACTTCTATTGCATCCTCAGTGATAGTGACAAATCTATCGCTTACCATCAAAGGCCCAGGTTTTGAGTTGCGGTTTCATTACCTTTAAGGGGTTTATTTTCTGGGCATCTAATCGGAATGCCGACACCACCGACCAGCAGCACGATGATCGGCTCCGGAATTTTAAAACGCCACAGAAGGAGAAAGCTGGCAAGGGCAAACCCGCATATTGTCTGTTTTAAATGTCTTTTTGCAATATTTTAGGTTGAAGCAAAGAAATGGATTGCCGAAGTGTAACCTTTTGGGATCCTTTTCCGTCTTACAGGTGAACTAAAACTTAAGGAGGAAAAGTCTTATGGACGGAAAAACGGCTCTCTTAATTTGCCTGGGGGCATCTACTGCGGCAAACTGCATTCCCTGCTTTGAACACTACCATAAGAAAGCTTCTTCGGCTGGCCTTACTCCCGAAGAGATCCTGGAGGCCGTGGAGTTGGCCAACAAAGTCAAAAGCGGTGCCCATTTGGTCATGCGCAGCAGCATCAAGACTTTTATGGGCGGCGAGGCCGCACCTGCCTCCTGCGGGTGCGGCCCATCCCAGCGTTCCTGCTGCGATTAAGGGGGGCCGAAATGAACTTATTTTCCATTCATGATCAGTATTACCATCGAGTAAGGAAATTTATCCTGGCCTCAGTCAAGAATGAATCGGTGGCCGATGATCTCACCCAGGAAACCTTTATAAGGGTCCAGGAGAATTTAAAAACCGTTCGGGACCCGGAGAAGATCTCTTCCTGGATCTTTCGGATCGCTTACCATCTCTGCCAGGACCATTTTCGCTCTCTAAAAAAATCTTCAAGCGGGGAAGAAATTCACGATGGGCTGGTAAACCTTGAGGAGACTCCCATTCAGAAGAAATTGGAGCAGGGAGAAATGTCCCGATGTGTCCAGGATAAACTCAGTCTTCTTCCAGAAGCACAGCGAAGCATCATCCTTTTCGCTGACATCATGGATTTTAGCCACCAGGAGATTGCCGATATCCTCGGGTTGACCGTGGAGAACGTTAAAGTACGGCTGCACCGGGCTCGTAAGAAGTTGAAAGCGATCCTGGAAAAAGAATGCACCTTTGAGGTGGATGAGAGAAGTGTGTTGGTATGCGAACCGGTTGAAAAGAAAGAAGTCGGGAAAACCTTCCTCAATCCATAAGGCGTAACCTTTCATCTGCCTTTTCCGTCTTACAAATAAACAGGTACCTTTTTGGGTTTATGAAACGCTGGGAAAAACCCTTTCCTCTTTCCTACTCTTCTGTCTTAAGTAAGATGGCAATAGAAATTCATAGGCCGCCAATTTGGGGGAGGAAGTAAATATGGCTGATATGATTCTATTCATAGGATTCCTAATATTGGTCCTCCTGATTTTAACAATCATAATCAAGCTGGCGAGAAGGGGAATTCACATTCTGGCCAATCCTCCCATCAGTTTGACTATTTTTCTTTCTGCGAAAATCCTGGCGTTTGCTTCCTGCCTGTTCATTCCCCTTGGAGTTTTATGGCCGGAATTGAAATGGTATTCGATGCCGGCTTACCTTTCATGGTTGGCGCCAGGATTGTTTGTCACCGGCAGTCTGGTCGCGGTCACGGCCATGAAAAAACTCGGCGACGATTTGATTTTCGGTTTGCCGGACGGGGATGTAAATCACCTTCAAACAGAGGGCATTTATAAATTCAGCAGAAACCCTCTTTATCTTGGGTTCTTTATGATCATCGTTGCCTCCTGGTTGAGCGTGCCCAACCCCTTCAATATTGGCGCCGGTGGCATCGCGATCGTAATTCATCATGTCGTTATTTTAAAAGAAGAAAAATTCTTGCTCGCTAAAAATGGCAGCGAATATTCGGCATATATGAGGAAGACGGGAAGGTATCTGTTAAGCTGATATTAAACAAGGTAGGAGGTAAGGTATGTCAGAATGCCATATCGCGCAGACGATGACGAAAAGAGGCTCATTGAACAAAAAGCTGGACGCAGCCGCCTGGGGCCTGTTTTTCATCTGGACAGGGATCGCTTTTCTTGCGGACGTTGGCTGGGGCGCAGGTCTCCTTGGCGTGGGCGTTATCACCCTCGGAGCACAGGTAACCCGGAGGTATTTCGCCCTGAAATTGGAGGGATTCTGGGTTGCGGTCGGATTCCTCTTTATCGCGGGTGGGATTTGGGAGCTGTTCCGGGTGCAGTTTGGATTTATGCCCACCCTGTGCATTATTGCAGGGTTCGCCCTTCTTGCCTCTATATTTGTTGGCAGGGCAAGAAATTCAGGAGGATCAGATAGATGCTAAGGGGCTGGTTCTGAAATAACAGGCATCTACCCAGGAACCGCGATCGATATCAGGGTCTTTAAGGAATCAGGACGTAACCTTTGCTCCAGATATTTCGTCTTATAAGCAAAGATGCACAGCTCGCAGGGGACATGATCCCCTTAAGGAAAGGAGGAAAACAAAAATGGTTGCGGAACAAAAAAAGACCCAAGAGAGGTTTCGGAGTTTTTGCGGAGGGATGCCCTGTGGGGACATGATGCGGAAGATGCTGGAGGCCAAGAAATCCGGCCAACCTTTCAACTGCGCCGAGATGATGTCCCAGATGATGCAGAAGTGTTTTGGGTCCCGGGACAAGAAAGAAGAGACCAAAGAAAACCCCGTTCACAACCCATAGTCCAGGGCTTGAATTTCCCAATCACGTGTCGAATGTTGCGGGGCTGTTGCCTGAATCGCTTCTACAAAAATTCCCTTCAGGGCAGGAAATAATTCTAAATAATTTCAACCCAGGGAATTTACTAAATCAAGGGAAAGTACGTTAGAATAGATTTGGGCAACAGCCCCTTGAGGCCTGCTCCTGAATGGCAAGGCGGCAGGGAGCGGATTCCAACAAATTTGGCAACAGAGGGACAAATCCGTCCGGGAGGGGGATAGATGCTATCGAAATGTGAAAGCTGCCAATGGCGTCTTCGTGCGGAAAAGAAGCCGGATTCGATCATCTCAAAAATCTGGCGATGGCATACTACCTGGTGCCCGGGCTGGAAAAGATATCAGCAGGAACTGGGCAAAAGCAAGAAGGGGGATTAAAAGGGAAAAGGGGACAATCGCCCCCAATATAAAAATCAGGACCAAATCGGTATCCTTTCAGTAAAATCAAGGGCGTGGGGAGATGGGTTTAGGGGTGTGATCCCAGGGCCTTTGTCAGTCCCCTGGTTTCCTGAGTTTGTCTCTTAAATAATTGCATTCCTTTTGGCGCTCAGAACATCACTACGATTCGAAACATTATGAGTTCTGTTATATCTCCTTTGTTTCCGGACCCTCAAAAAGGTTTCGATATGATTTTTATCTATTGAATTGGGATGCGTGATTTCTCTCCATAATCTTCAATGCCTAAAGCATCCCTTGACCAAACAGACACGCCATGAATGATTCCGGGGAACGGCGGCAAGTCAAGGGAGTTGGGGAAGCTTCGGCCCCGCCAGCATGAACTTCTTGGACCCATTGGGCGAGAAAGGGGGGCCAATCTCATAAACCGGCAAATTGCCCAGGCAGTCGGTGGAATTTTCCGACCTCCTCCTCTATGGCCGCAATTTTTTCCAACCGATGTAACCTTTTCCCAGTCAGAGTCCACTATTGGAATAGAGGAATCATGATCCTGCAAACCAGCAGCGTGACGTTCAATTATTAAGGGAGGTGCCTATGAACAAGAAATGGTGGATTTTTTTAGCAGGTCTTTTCATCTTCGCAATTATCGGTTTCAGCGTGGTCTCTCACGCCGGCCGCCATTTCCCGGGCCCTGTGGCCCTGGGCCATATGTACCGGTTAAATCTGCTGGGCGAGGAACTGGGGCTCACGGACGATCAGCGCGCCGCCCTGAAGAATTTGGTCAGGAGCCATCGCCGGGAGATTCAACCGCTCGTGAAAACCCTGATGGCCAAAAAGAGGGCTCTTCAAGGACTCGTGCTGGCGGAACACCCGGATCCGGAGGCGATTCGCCAGACCTCAGCCGACCTGGGTGAGGCGATTGCCGGGGCGGCGGTCTTGGGATCGGCGTTGGCGCAGAAGGCCCAAACGATCCTGACGCCCGATCAATTCAACCGGCTTCGGGAGATGCAGCAGCGTCGCCAGAAAGTCTTTGACCAAACGCTCCGGGAATGGCAGGAGAGAAATCCTGCTTTTTAAAGCTTGCCTTCAGCCTTTCGTCTGGGCCATAGGATACCATAATGAAAAGAAAAGAGTTAAGATATGCTTAAAGTTACATCCAGGTTTTGGGGCATGGACGAATATATCCGGGAGCGGAATGGATCTGGCGGAAACAGTTTCGGAAGCGGACCGAAGGGACATTGCCGATAGTCTGGCGGGGGACGGAGAGGGTTATGCCCGGCTGATCCGGCGGTATCAGGATAAGGTGGCGGCGCAAATGTGGCGGTTCACCCGGGACGCCGTAATTCTGGACCAACTCGTGCAGGACGTTTTTGTCGAGGCCTATATGAGCCTCAAAGGATTCCAGGGCCGGGCACCCTTTCTGCATTGGCTGCGGCGGGTCGCCACTCGCGTTGGTTTTCACTATTGGAAGACCAGGGCCCGGATGGAAGGGCGGGAAGAAGCCCTGAAGGAAGACAATTTAAACCTGCCCGCCGATCCGCAAACTCTGACCCCGGTTGAGGCGGCCGATACGCTTTACCGATTTCTCGAAAAGCTTCCCCCTGCGGATCGTTTGGTTTTAACCCTTTTCTATTTTGAGGAATGTAATATCAATGAAATCGCCGCCCGAGCCGGGTGGAATCGCGCATTGGTAAAGGTTCGGCTCTACCGGGCAAGGAAGAAACTCAAAGCGCTTTTCGAAGAGGCGGGTATGGGGAATGGATGAGATGGCTGATCCGTTGAAAATTCTGGACGATTTGTCGGCCCGCGCCCGCCGGGAAGACCCCCCAAGCATAGAGGTCTCTTCCCGCGTGCTTCTCCGGCTCAGCCGGGAAGTTCCGGCCCTCCCCTGGCCCATGGCTCTTGTCGCCTCTGGCACCGCAGTCGCAGCCCTGGTGGTGTTGATCATCAGCCTGCCTCTCTTCGAGATGCTCACGGATCCCTGGGGCGTTTTCTTTATGATGGCAGCCAAAGTCCTGCCGTAAGGAGCAGTCTATGGAACCCGAGAAACCCAACCCGCCTCTTGCAAAACCCCGCCGCCGGCGGTTGTGGACCTTCTTGCTTGCCCTGGTCATTTTCTCCTGCGGCGTTCTGGTTGGGGGGGGTTTGACGTTCAAGGTAATCTCCGTTGGCTATAAACGGTCTTTTCAGGAACCCGAGTTCCTGGCCGGGAAAATGGTCCGCCATATGGAGCGCCGGCTCAATCTGAATAGCGAACAGGTTAAACGGGTGCGGGAGATCATCCTGGAACAGCAAAAGGCATTCCAGGCCCTGCGAAGGGAATTCCGGCCGCGGCTGGATAGTCAGATCGAGAAAGCCCGCCGGGAACTGGCCACGGTTCTGACTCCGGAGCAGGCCCGAAAATGGGAAAAAGCCTTCACGCGAATTCAGCGATTTTGGCTGCCGCCGCTGCCGGAGGATCCCCGGGTCCCTCTCTCCGGCGGGGCCAATCGATAACTCGTTGATAGAAATCTGCGTTGCCACAGAATCGGCCCTTTGCCCCTCTCGGAGATGAAGCGTCCGCTTGTGTGCGGGCTCAATTGTCAATCGAAAAAATAGGCGGGGCCGTTTAAGGAGCCTGGGAAGGAGAAAGACATGGACCGCGAGGAAATGCAGAAAAAAGATCATAAACACCGGCAGGATCTGGCCGGTGAACATCCGTTTGGAGATGCCGGTCAAGTGCTGCTGGCCTGCCTTTTTGCAGCGACGTGGGTAGCCGATACATTCTTTTTTAGGTTCACGACCCTCTTCAACGGATATATCCCGCTCGGCGCAAGGCTTCCTTTGGCGGCCCTTCTCTTGATCGTTTCCGGCTACCTGGCCAAAAGGGGGCTGACGATCGTGTTTGGCGAAAAGGGCGTAAAACCCGCGGTGATCAGGAAGAGCGTTTTCAGTGTGGTCCGCCACCCGGTCTATCTAAGCGAGATTCTCTTTTTCCTGGGGTTCCTGATACTGAGCCTTTCATTGGCTGCCGCGGCGGTTTGGGTCGTCGCGATCGCCTTTTTGCATTTCATCGCAAAATACGAAGAAAAACTGCTTCTTGCCCGCTTTGGGGATGATTATGAAAAGTACCTCCTAGAAGTTCCCATGTGGTTACCCCGCCTCCGGAGGGGAAATTTTTAAGACTTTCAGGAGATCCCCCTTTTTTCCATAATCCTCCCTATGCCTTTACGGAACAAGGTGTGGCAATGCTTTCCAGCGTTCTCCGCAGCAAAAGGGCCTCCTAAAAGGCACCCTTCCGCTTCTTCCTCTGGTTGTATTCCTGTTTCAGACCCTATCTTCTAAAATATCAAACGGTTACCCAGGTCCGACCCATAACAAACATTGACAATTTTATCGGCTCTTGTATCATTCCCTTGAAATTAACTCTCCAATTCTCTTGCTCGGAGTGAGGGTACGATGAGGTGGGCATTTTTATTTTTGGGAGTTTGCCGGCAAGCAAAGGTGAGATAATCCTTTGCATAAAGGAGGGGGAAATGATTGGGTCTATTATTGGCGGGATGTTTTGTATAATCGCTGGACTTTGGCTGTTTTCAGTTAAAGAAGATGGGTCGCCGAGTTGGTTAGTACCCATTTCTAAGGGCATAGGTTTTTACTGCATAGGGAAGGGGGTATATATTATTTTTCAGGGAGTGCAGTTATTTAGAATCAAGAATTTGGTCGAAAGGGATATAAAAGTTTTCTCCAATTTCATTGAGGTCATACAAGAGAATGCAAAAATTGACGGCATTGTGGAGCGAATATATCAAACGCTATTACACCGCCGGTTTAGGTAGAAGCGATCAAAAAGGAAGAAGTCAAGAACTGCCCTAAGTGTGCGGCCCGGGTTCCCCCGCGTCTTTTGGAATGTTGTTTTTGTGGGCAGAAAATGAATTAAGTGCTTAATGATCCCTAATGTCAAATATCAGGAAA
>CAZIDC010000144.1:0-5437 GCA_964537885.1 uncultured Syntrophaceae bacterium
GATCTTTTTCTGCGCGTATCTGCGAAAATCTGCGTCCCAAATTACTTGAGAGTTTTTAGTATCGTTTTGGCTTCCTCTGCGCCGGGAAATTTAGGACTCAGGGCCAGGGCTTTCGCCAATTCAGTTTTAGCCATTCCTTTATTATCATTCTTATAATAAGCCATTCCCAAATGATAGCGCACGATGGGATTATCCGGTACCTTTTGGTTTGCTTCTTGTAAGTAAGTGATGGCCCGGCTGAAAATATTTTTTTTGTAATATACCCATCCCAGAGTATCCGCAATATGAGGATCATCCGGGACCTGCCCCTTGGCGTTCTGGGCCAAAGAAAGGGCCTCATCGATGTTCCCGCCCTGCTCAGCGTAGAGATAGGCAAGGTTATTGGCCGCGGGAGGGAAGCGGGAGTTTATTTTCAACGCCTTCAAATAATAATCTTTAGCCTGATCAAATTTTTTCTGCGAGTCATAAATCATTCCCAGAGCCATGTGGGCGATTAGGGAATTCGGGGCTTTCTGGATGGCGGTAGTGTATTCCGCGATGGCCTTTTCCGTTTTATTGGACCGGACGTAAAAACCGCCCAAGGAGATGTATAATTCCGGCACATTGGGATTAATCTCCAGGGCCTTCTTGTAATTGTTTTCAGCCCTAAGCGCATCTTTGTTCATCTCCCAGAGCCGTCCCAGCATGTTGTAAAAGAAGGGATTCTGGGGAGAAGTTTTAATTTGCGCTTCGATCCTTTCGATGGCTCCTTTATTATCTTTTTGCTTTGCGTAGACGGCCACGACAAGATAAAGGGCCTCCAAAAAATTCGGCTGGAGCGCGAGGGCTTTCTCCAATTTGGCCAGGGCCTCCTTCCCCTTTTTCTGAGCTAAAAGGACCCGGCCGGTCTGGTAATATCCGACAGGGTTTTTCGGGGCGATGCGGACCACTTCATCAAAGGCCTTGCTGGCGCGGGAAATATCTTTTTTGTTGAAATAGGCGTTCCCCAGGATCAAGTAGGCCTGGACGGATTGAGGGTTATTCTTCAAAATTTCCTGAGCTCCTTCGATGGCCACGTCGAAGGAGCCGATATTGAGGTTTAAATCGGCCAGTAATATTCTCGGTTCGTCCCACCTTGGATTCAGTTTTATTGCTTCCGATAGTTCCGTTTTGGCCTGCTGGACATCCTTGTTTCCCAGGTGAGCCAGACCGAGTAGATGATGACCCGTAGAAGATTTCGGGTTATCTTTCAGGTAAGGCTGGAGATAACCAATGGCCTCGTTGAATTCCCGCTTGGCCAAATGCAACCTTCCTCTTAACAACATCCCTTCGTGACTCTTGGGATTGATCTTGATAATCGCCTCGATCATTTCCTGGGCTTCCGGGTATTTTCTTTCGTTCAGGAAAACTTCCGTGAGCTTTACCCTGGAAGGTATATTTTTTTCATCAACCTCAATCCCTTTTTTGTATGTGGCAACCGCCTTTTCCTTTTTTCCCCAGATCAGATAGAAGTCTCCTAAATGGATCAAGGAGACCACTCTTTTAGGATCAACTGCAACCGCCTTTTGGAATTGCTTTTCAGCATTTTCCGGTTGATTTATGGAGACATAAAAATTGCCCAGGGTCATCCAGGCGTTCACATCTGCCGGGGCGATTTTCGTCACTCCCTCAAATTCAGCCTCAGCCAACTTGATTTTGCCGGTTCTCCGATAAAACTCCCCCAACGCATACCGTGGGCGGGGAGATTTTTCCTCAACCTGAATCGCCTTTTTAAAAGTTTCTTCCGCCTGGCTATGGTTTTTCTGGAGAATATAAAGGTTGGCTAAGTGGAGAAAGGCAGCAACCATTTTCGGATCTAACTCGATTACTTTTTTAGCCTCCGCAACCGCTCCATTAATGTTTTTTTCAGCGAGATAGAGGGAACTCATCAATAGATGTCCCGCAGGATTGTTGGGTTCTTTGGCCAGGACTTTTTCCGCCTGTTCCTTGGCCTTTTGATTATCCCGCGAGAGAAGGTAGAGATTCGCCAGCTGCACCCGAGCATCCACTTGCTCCGGGTCCAGATCCACGCTTTTGACAAATTCCCCAAAGCCTTCCCGGATCTGCCCTACCTTCAAATAAGCAAGCCCCAATTTGTAGCGGGCTTTGGCGTCTTTCGGCTCGATTTGCAGGGCGTTCTTGTATTCGATGATCGCCTCTTTGAATTTGTTTTCGGCAAAGTATTTTTCTCCCCTCCCCCAGTGGCGCTCCTTTTTGGCTTCCTTGCTGCATCCTATAAAGCCCATGAGAATCAGGCAGAGAAGGACAATAAAGCTCCAATGAAGCCTCCGGTTCATTATATAACGCGGCATGAATTCTCCTCTTTTATAAAAATTGGCCACAGAGGGCACCGGGATCAAAGAGTTTTGCACCCTTATTCGAGAAAAGGTAAAGAATATGCGCCCAATGGCTAAAGCTGAAAAAAATCCTATACGGTAAATTTATACCACATTTTCACGCAAAGGGAAACATTACATTTTCCGTGCCTAACGGGGGTTTAAAGAAAAATATTTTTTGGCGTTCTATGGCCGAGGAGGTTGAATGATGAACTTCAGGTCAGGGAATCCGCCTTTCTCTATTCCCGATAATGAAAAGTCTCCCTGGAATGTCCCTTTCAGGTCTTTCCCGACAACCTCCAGCCGCTTCAACCGGAGGTCCCCTTCCTGCATTTGAATTTCCGCCCTTAGGGTGTCAAAAAGGGACCAGGGGAAAAGGAGCTCGGAATCCTGGGCGCCTGTAATCTCTCCTTTTTCGAGCCAAACCCAGGCCTGGCCGTTCCCTTTTTCCGTTTCTTCGCCGGTCCATTTTAGGGTTGCTTCTCCGCTGAGCTTTAGCGGGAAGGAATATCCCTTCGGGGAAAAGGCTTTAACCACTAAATGGTTTAACCGGATTTTCATTTTTCCTTGGGTTTTCTCTTGCTGGAATTCCCCGTGCAGGCGTTGAAGGCTTTTTGCATCCTTTAGGCTGAATCCCGTTTTCCCAAAAATAAACCCCGGCAGGTTCGGATGGATGTCCATATCAGGAAGCTGGAAGTTCGCGGCCGCAGATGCGATCCGGATGTCCTCGATGAGGAGGTTGGCCGGGAAACATGGACCTACCCTTCCAATGGACAGACGGAAAGGAAAAGCATCTTCAAAACTTTGCACGATATTTTTCTTGACTCTTTCATAGGGAAACTGCCCTAAAAAAAATAAATAGAATAGGGCTGCGCTAAAAAGGATATATCCGACGATGGGCATGGGGCTTGCTAACTCCAGTTTCAACCCTGACGGCTTCGTAAAAAGTCCATCGCTCCCGCGTTTCGCGGAAGGGCTTTCCCCTTGGCCGTTTTTCCTACGTCTTTTTTCGAGATCATCAGCCCTGGTAAAAAGACATTTGTAGGGTAACATCTAAAAACCGGGGAGTGGTGTACCGGGGTTTTACAACCATCCGCGAGATGCGCAATCCACCCGGAGAAGATTGGACTTCATAAAGGAAGCGGACTAACTGGGGGAGGTCCTCCTTTTCCATCAAGACCTCAACCGTCATGGCCTCTGCCCCCGGCCTCCCCAAAGAAGAGGATGGTTTTATGGAGCGGATATTCTGGCGGAGGTTAGAGCGCTCGATCCATCCATCAAGCCTGGAGAGGGGAGGAAGAGCCCTTTCGTTCTCCGGAACCTTCTGGACCATAACCATCCGCATCTCTTTCAGAGCGTCGAATTCCTTTCTGAGCAGGCGGAGTTCCCTTAATTCCCGCTCTTTTTGGGGAATGAGCCGCCCCAGCTCCCGGCTCCGTTGGAGTGCTGGATAGACGGCCAGATGGAAGATTAAGAGCGCGCCAAGTATGAATGCCCCCCCGGTGAGGAAAGCTCTCTCTCGGCCGGTAATTCTCATTCCTCACAACCCCCGTTTCATCTGCAACTTGAATTCAATTACATTTTCTATCGTGCTGGCCCGGGCGGTTTTCAATTGAACATCTTTGAAAAAGGAAGAACGATCGAGCTTCGCTTTCAAGCGATTGACCGTATCGAATGAATCGGCTTCCCCATTCAACTCCAATCCCTCGGGGTCTATGACTAATTCCGTAACCTTGACTTTCCAGGCGGGATCGGTCATGGCGCTTAGTTCGTGCAGGACTTCCAGGGGAGAGCCGGCCTTGGACAGGCCGCCCAGAGCATCGACCCGGGCCTTTTCTTCCTGCACCCATCCCTTCATCTGCTGCATTTCGTTGACGACCTTTTTGACCCCTGGCCGGGCCTGTAAAAATTCTTTGCGGATTTCAGCCTTCAAATCCTGGTATCTTCTCTCTTTCAGGTAAAGACCCGTGGAAAAAGCTGCGATCCCTAAAAGGGAAAGAATAACAACATAAGAAAGAAGAAGAGTGATCCGGCTCCTCTCTTTCTTAACTTTTTTAGACGAAATAAATTCCTCCTGCCGGAAATTCATCTCTCCGGGCCAAGATCCCCAGAGGGCCGCCCCGAGGGCCACGGTCAAGGTATGATGATATTCCTGCGGAATATCCCGCAGCAAAAATGGCGAGCTTTCCTCCAAATGCAAAATGGCCGCCGGCTTCTCCAGCAAGCCGCCCAGGTTTTTTTCTATACCGGCCAGGGCGGCAGAACCACCCGTGAGGAAAATCTTTTCCACGGATTTTCCCTCCGGGCCGGATTCGTAGGCAAGGAGGGTTCGTTTAATTTCATCGGCCAGGCGAAGGAAGACGTCCGATACGACCGCCTGCCCGGCTGGATCTATCAACCCTCTTTCTTTTAATCCGGCAGCTTCTGTGGGGGTGATCTTTAACTTCTGTTCCAGAGCCCGGGAAACGGCCGCTCCGGCTATGGGGATAGATCGGACTAGGGCCAGCGCTCCGTCGCTCCATATAATCAACGTTGTTTTCTCGTGTCCCAAATCGAGGAGCGCTTTTGTGCCGCCATCCACTTCCTTTCCCAGATGTTTCATGACCCACAAAAGGGCTATCGATTCGGGGATGATGCTCTCCGGGTCCAACCTGGCCTCCTGCATCAAGGACAATGGCCCGTTCAGGTCCTCCTTGAGCACGGCGAACGTCAGCGCCTCCTTCCCTTCCCCTTTTTCTTTCCCGGCGCAAAAATCAACAACCACTTGATCGATGGGAAAGGGAAGCAGCGGTTCGGTCTCGAATTTAACGACCCGCAGGTTCTTTTTTCGCTCCCGGAACGGGAGCAATATCCGATGGACCATCGTCCGCTGGGAGGGAACCGCCAGGACTAAACTCTCTCCCTTTTCCCCATCAGGAAAAATTCCCCGCAACCCCCGAAGTTTTTCGGCGAGAAACTCTTCTTTTTTCCCGTTGGGGGTGGGACGGAACCCGTAACGGGTTGCCCGAAAACCCTTCCAGGTGCGGGTCAATTCAACGGCTTTTATTCCACTCGAACCGATGTCCAATCCCCAGGTTTTCATG
>CAZIDC010000144.1:5537-7132 GCA_964537885.1 uncultured Syntrophaceae bacterium
ATTCCCTCACCCGGCCCTCCAGAAAAGGATCCTGGTTTGTTTCCCTTCCCGTTTGACAACGGTTTGCACGATAGCCCGGGCCTCGCGGTAATTCCCATGCACTTCTAAAGAGAAATAACTGCTCCGCACCGTAATTTCGCCGCTGATTTGGGTATAGAGCGTATCCCAGCCCGGAACGGACCGAAGGTCTTCCGCCTGGCGGAAAGATTTCTTCGAACGGTAGTCCAGTACGGCCTGGGCCATGGCCTGGTCCACTTTGGGAGAAAGGCTCATGAGGACAGGAAGGCCGGCCGTGTTGATATTAATCCTTCCTTCCGAATGGACCGTCAGGTAGTTGCCCAAACCCTCCCGCTCATCGCTGCCATAGAACGTGGCTGCATCCACTCCTTTGAGCAAGAGTAATTCGCCCAAAGAATCCAGCGGTCCATTTTTAGGTCCATACGGGCGCTTCAGGGCCAGATAATATTCTCTTTCCGCACCCTGAGGTCTTTTCAATTCGTCGGCGTCAATCCAGTCTAAAATCGCGTCCATAACATCCGGGTCGTGCTTGAGGAGGATAACGAGGCGCTCCATCTGGCTCTTCTTTTTCTGGTCCACATTGCCGTAGGAGTCGATCAAGGTATTAAGGTTGAATTTGGAGTTTTCGTCGACCACCCGCCCGGCAAAATGTCCTTCGGGGAAAAGCTGATTAGAAAAAACAGAGAGAACTTCAAACCGGGCCCACTTTTCGTCGAGGCCATCGTAGGAAAGTTCATCATCCTGGATCAAGGTCCGGGCAATCTCCACCCCCGATTGGGCAATATAAGACGCCTGGGTAAGATCCCGGAAGTTGCCGGCTAAGCTCGCCTCCACCCGCATGGCGCGATGGACCTCTAACCCCATAACCACGAGGAGGGTTAGAATGAGAAGGGTCAAGACCAGCGCAACTCCCTTTTGGTTCCGGGGAACTCTTAGACCCCTTGCAAAAAACCTTTCTACCCGCCTCATCGCCTTTCTCCGGCTAAGGGCAAATAGACTTGAGTGACAAAAGAATGCATCCGTCCGCGGGAATCTTCAAGTTTAAGATGGATCTCTATCCTTCGGGGGAGTTCATGGGCATGTGCTCCTTCCAGAGTGTTCCATTCTTTTTGCTTTGTCCCTTGACGGTCGAAAAACGAAAAACTCAGGCTTAGGACCCGATCGCCAAGGGGCAATGAACGTCCTCCCCGCAGAAGATCCCCGTCTAAGGCATCATCCTGGCGCCGGAGGAGGGTAAACCCCGCTCCATCCGGAACACGGTCAATAAAATACCCCAGCTCACGGACCCCCCAGGAAATGTTGGACAGGTTTTCCTGGGGATGGGCGAGGGCTGTAAAATCCAGGCGGTCCATGGAATGATCTCTTTCCTTTTGGGACCGACCCACCAGGCCGTAACGGATGGCTGGGGAGCGGACCTCCTGGGCAGGAATAAAGCTTCCCCGTAATTCCTCCCCCATTCGTTCGAGAATCAAACGGCCTTGCTGGATGACGTCCGCCCGATCTCCGGCATCATCCATGGCCGCCATGGACTGATGAAAGGTCATATAAAGAAGAGAAAACACAACCCCCAGGATGGC
>CAZIDC010000145.1:0-7094 GCA_964537885.1 uncultured Syntrophaceae bacterium
TCGAGTTCGAAATCGCCCAGGGGAAGAAAGGCCTGCAAGCAGTTGACGTCGTAAAATCCTAAGAATCGGGAAACCGGATCATCAGACCCCGGGAGAAGATAGCCACCCCGGGGTTCCTTCCTTTAGAAAAGGTCTTTTCTTAGCCGTTATAGTCGCAATCAATCAGGGGGAAAAATGAATACTAAAATATACGTGGCCAACATTCCCTTCCAAACGACCGAACCCGACCTGAAAGCCCTTTTCTCCAAGGCCGGTGATGTTGCTTCGGTTAAGATCTTAAAGGACCAGCAGACGGGGCACCCGCGAGGATTTGCCTTCGTGGAAATGTCAACCCGCCGGGAAGCTCAGAAAGCTATTTCCATGCTGAATAAAAAACCTTTCATGGAAAAAGAACTGCTGGTGAAAGAAGCCCGGGAACGCCGCGGTTTCCGCGGGAGAAGATGGTAAAGGGACCTTATTTTTCGTCGCTTAAAAAGCTCAGCCCCAACTTTGATAAGCTGGCCTATTGACTCTTTTTCTCACCGATCATCCCCGTCACCCATTCGAAATTGACTGTGGCCACTAAGTAGTCGCGACGCGCTCGAGCCAGGCCGGTCTTGGCCTGGGTGAGGTTTAACTCCGCATCGTCCACGTCGAGCTTGGTTTTGACTCCGTATTCGTATCCCTTTTCGGCCATGGACAGAAGACGTTCGGCCTGTTTGACTGTGCCGGCGAGGGCCTTGATGATCTCCCCGGCCTCCCGGTAGGCGTTAACTGAATCGCGTACCTGAAGGGCGATGGAGTCCTTAAGCTTGCCTTCATCAAGCTTCATGGTGGCCAGGTCGCTTTTGGCCTGGGCCACTTTTCCCCGGCTGCGCAGGCCGTCAAAAAAAGGGAACGTAAGAAATAATCCGGCCGTCCAGGCCTGGCCGTTTCCCTTATCGGCGCCTAAAATTAACTCCCGCCATCCATACCCCGCTTTAAAATCCACGCGTGGTTTGTCCCCGGCATCGGCGATCTTGATCAGCTCCTGGGCAATCGCCATCCGCTTTTGCTGGTCGGCAAGCTCCGGCCGTCTCTTCCAGGCTGTCTGCACCGCTTCCTCATACCCGGGATACGGCGTTTGCGGGGCTTCCAGCCTTCCTTCAGCATCCACCTCTTCCCCTTCCATACCCAAAATGAACCCGAGCTTATCACAGGATATCCGGATGAGGTTTTCCCTGCGGATGACCTCCGGCCGGGCATTTTCCGCAGCCACCTCTGCTGAGAGGATATCATATTCGGTGGCGATCCCGGCCGCATATTTTCGCCGCGCTTCGTCGAGAACCCGAATCTTCTGGTTCAGGGTTTGCACCGCTAGGTTGTAAAGCTCCTTGACCAGCAAAATATCGTAGAACGATGAAGAAACGTCGCGCATCACAGCTTGTCGAAAAAGGTGCAGCTGGTCGTCGGCTGTGGCCAACCCGAACTTGGCGGCCCGGATGGCCGCCCCTACCTGCCCGAAAGTGTAAAGGGCTTGCGATAACTCAACTCCCACCGAACGAGTCTGGTTCTCTAAGTGGGCCAGAAAGCCATAAGCTTTTTGACTTTCATCGCGGCTATGGACAATGTTCCCCGAAAACTGCAGCCGGGGCAAGGCCGCTGACCGCTCCTCGACATAACGTCCTTCGACAAGATTGCGGTATTCCCGGGCTTTCTGGATGTCCTTGTTTTTCTCGAGGGCAATCCGGAGGGCACCCTCCAATGTTAGAAACTTTGTTTCCTTCTCGGCGGCTAAAATCGCTTGGACCGGCAGGAGCCCCAATCCGGCTGTCAGGAGAAGGATTAAAACCAAGGATAAAAACTCCCTCGTTCTTGTAAGGGTAACGATCATTCCGCGGCCTCCTTTTTTCCTCCCCAGCGGCGGCGCACCCATCCGCCAAAATCGTCGAGGACCGTGTAGACCACAGGGACTACCAGCAAGGTCAGAAGGGTGGATGTGATGAGCCCTCCGATCACGGCGCGGGCCATCGGGGCGCGCATCTCCGCTCCCTGCCCAAGGGCCAGGGCCAGGGGCAGCATCCCGAACATCATGGCCAGAGTGGTCATCAGGATGGGGCGCAGTCTCGTTCTCCCGGCAGTGATCAGGGCTTCCCTTCGGTTCAGCCCCCTAAGACGCAGGGTCTTGGTAAAATCCACTAAGAGGATGGCGTTCTTGGTGACCAAGCCCATAAGCATGATGAGTCCGATGAGGGACATGATATTAACGGTATCGCCGGTGAGGAACAGCATCCCGGCCATGCCGACGATCGAGAGGGGCAGCGAGAACATTATGGCCAGGGGGTCAATAAATGATTCGAACTGAGCCGCCAGAATAAGGTAGACGAAGATGATGGCCAAAAGCAGGGCTTCGGCCATGTACCCGAACGATTCCGCCATGTCCTCGGCCTCCCCGGAAAAGACCACCCGATATCCCGGGGCCATCTTGAGCTGCCTGGCCGCCTTCTCCACCTTCTTTACCGCCGTTCCAAGGGGGAGATGGTCGAGGTTGGCCGTGATAACCACCTGGCGGGTAAGGTCCTGGCGGTTGATTTCCAACGGGGTAGTGCTCATTCCGTAGTGGACCACATTGCCCAGCGGGATCAATGCCGGAAGGGCGTTTGGCCGATGTACGGCCAAACGTAATCTTTCCACCTGGCCCGGATCCTGGCGCAGGGTTAGCGGCAACCGGACTCTTACGTTTACGGCGTCCCCATCCTCGTCTTCGTAGGTACTCACCGCCTGTCCTCCCACCAACGCGCCTACCGTGCGGACGATGTCTCCGGTCATTATTCCGGCATCAACAGCCCGCTCCCGGTCAACAGAGAGGCGGAACTCCGGGATGTCCTGCTCAAGGGTGACTTCCAGGTCGACGATCCCCGGAATCTTGTAGATCTCTTTCTTCAACTCGGCAGCGTATTTCTTCAGCAAGGCGATTTCTTCACCGCGGACATTGATCACCAAGGGTTTCTGATTGTCCATTCTCCCCGCCTCCAGGATGGCCGGAAGAATGCCGGGAATCTTTTCGATCTGATTCCGGAGGTCCCGCTGGATCTCTTCCTGGTTGCGCTTCCGCTCCTTCCTCTCTTTGAGCTTTACGAAGACGCTGGCGTCGCGCACGGTTCCCGTGTCTCCGGCCCCGATGGTAGCGTAGGCATGCTGAACCTCCGGGACCTCTTTCAGCGCCGCCTGGACTACGGCCAACCGGTTCTTGGTCTCTTCTAAGGAGGCATCCGGCGCGCTCTTGAAGTTCAGCTGAAATTCACCCTGATCGTAGTTGGGGAAAAACTCCGTTTGCAGAACGCCAAAAGCACTTAGGCCGGCGAAGAAGGCTGCCGTGGCCACAAAGAGCACGGTCTTGCGGTGATCCAGAGCCCAGCCGATTACCAACCGGTATCCATCCGCGGTCCGGTCGAACCAATGATTGAAGTGGTCGAGGATGCGGGCCAGAAAGTGCCGTTTCCCTTTGCGCTCGACGTCCGGGTCCACCCAGCGCGAGGAGAGCATGGGGTCCAGGGTAAAAGAGACAAAGAGCGATACCAGCACGGCAAAGGCGACGGTAATCCCGAACTGGAAGAAGAACCGCCCCACGATTCCTTTCATAAAGGCCACGGGCACGAACACGGCGATGACCGACAGGGTAGTGGCCAGCACGGCCAGCCCGATTTCGCTCGTTCCTTCCCGCGCCGCCGTGAAGTGGTCCTCCCCGCGCTCCAAGTGGCGCACGATGTTTTCCCGGACCACGATGGCATCATCGATGAGCATGCCAATGGCTAAGGACAGGGCCATCAGGGTCAGTACGTTCAGGGTCATGCCCATGAAATTCATAACCGTAAAAGAAGAGATGACCGAAATGGGCAGAGTCAGGCCGGTGATGACCGTGGAACGCCAGGAGTTTAGAAAGCAGAAGACGATCAGAATGGTCAGAAAACCGCCGAGGACCAGGGTCTCCTCCACGTCCCGGACCGAATCCCGGATCATGACGGAAGCGTCGCGGACCATTTCCACCCGGGTTCCGGGAGGGAGTTCCTTCTGGATGACTTCCATTTCCTTCTTCACCCGGTCGACCACGCCAACCGTATTGGCCCCGGACTGTTTAAGGATATTCATCCCGAGGGAGGGAATGCCGTTCACTAAGGCCAACGACCTCTGTTCCTCGATGCCGTCCCGGATTTGGGCCACTTCCGCCAAGGGAATCGGACGCCCTCCCCTCCGGGCGATCACCATGGTCTTGAACTGCTCGACCGCGTCCGGTTTCCCCGAAACCCTGAGCGGGTATTCCGTGCCTCCCCGATTCAGGCGGCCGAGCGGGGTGTTGACATTCTCCGACTGCAAACCGGCGATCACCTCATCCACGCCCATCCCAAGGGCTTCCAGGCGGAGCGGGTTGATATCGACGTTCACCTCCCTCTTGGCCGGGCCGACTAAGTCGATCTTGCCCACCCCGGAGATGTTTTCAAAACGCCTTTTAACCTTTTTTTCGACGAGCGTCGTCAGATCCCGGGGGGAGAGGTTTTCCGAGCGCACTGCCAGCGAAACGACCGGGAAGGCGGCAAAATCCAGCTTCTGGATGATCGGCTCTTCGATTCCCTGGGGCAGGATTCCCCGGATGGCGCTGACCTTGGCCCGCACCTCCTGGACCACGTCGTTGAGCTTTACTTCCAGATGGAACATGATCACTACGCTGGAAACGCTCTCCCGGGAGGTGGACATGACGTGCTTGACGCCGGAGATGGGGTTGACCGCCTCCTCGATGCGTTTGCTCACTTCCCGCTCAACGGTTTCGGGGGAAGAACCGGGAAACTTGGTAACAATGGATACAACCGGGATTTCCACGTCGGGGAACATATCTATGGCCAGTCTCCGGTAGGAGAAGATCCCCAGCGTTACCAGGACCAGCATCATTACGGTTGCAAAAATCGGCCGCTTGATAGATAGGTTGGAAAGAAACATCTTACTTTTCTCCGTTGACCCGGGTAACGTTCACCTTCTCCCCCTCCTTAACATTGAATCCTCCCCGGGTAACCACCCATTCCCCCGCCCTAAGACCGGAGGAAATTTCCACCCGGTCGCCGGATAGATTCCCGGTGCGGACTGTTTTCCGTGAGGCGACGTCTCCATTTACCACAAACACCTCCCCCTTCTTTCCGCCTACATCCCAGGTTAGGAGCGCATTCCGGGGAATTTGGAGAACACCGGCCCGCTTGCCGGTCATGATCCGTCCTTTGACAAAGAGACCGCCCTTCAGCTGATCGGACGTATTCTCGACCTCGGCCACCACTCTTACCGACCGGTCCGCTTCATTCACCACGGGATTGATAAACATGATTTTTCCCGTAAAGGTCTTCGCCGGCAGGGCATCCGTAGAAAACGTAAGGGGCTGGCCAACACGGACGGCGCCCATCTCGCCGGAGGGGACGGTTACGGTCAGATCCAGGACCCGATTGTCGACGATGCGGAACATCGGCTTGGCGCCCATCTCGCCGACAAAATCCCCTGCGTTGACATTCCGCAGGAATACCACTCCGTCCATCGGGGAGCGGATGACCGCCTTGGAAAGGCGGGTCTGGGTGTAAAGAACTTCATCCTCCGCGGCTCTGATTTGGGCTTTGGCGGCGGCAATCCGGGCCGCGGCCGCTTCCTTTTCGGTAAGCCCGTCATCCAGATTTTGCTGGGTCACCAGTCCTGCTTCGCGAAGCTTCAGCAACCGTTCATACTCGCGATTAGCCCGATTCCCGGCCACCTCCGCCTGTAAAAGGTTGGCCTTGGCGATCTCTACGGCCGTCTGGGCTTTCTTAAGGATCAGGTCGGCTTCCCGCGTGTCCAGCCTGGCCAATGGCGTCCCCTTATCCACCCGGACCCACTCGGTGACAAGAACTTCGGCGACGATACCGGTGTATTCCGACTTGACATCCGCCCCGAATTTGGAAGCAAGGGTCCCGACCACGTCAATCCCTTCGCTGACCTCGGCGGCGGCCACTTGGGTCGCTTCTACTGCCACAGCGGGGTGCTGGGCAATTTTTTCAGCCTGTTTTTTATCTTCCTCCACTGCCGAACATCCCCAAAGGCTCCCCCCCAGAAAGATAAACAGAGCGACCGATCCCCATTTTTTCCGGGATGTCCTTCCCCCGCAATCTGTCCCTGCGGGTTTCCAGTAGGGAGCGGGAATCCAGGAAAGAAGAAAACTTTTTTTCATTGACCTTTTCACTTTCGTCTCCCTCTCTTTGTCGAAATCCCTGTAAGGATCAGCTTTAAAACCCGGGAGATCCCCTCCCGCCCGAGGCTCATTTCAGGGTGGCTGAGATGGACTTCTATGGCCACGTTGATCGCCCCGATAATGGCCCAGGTCATATCTTCAAGATTGCCCTTGCGGAATTCTCCTTGGCGGATTCCTTCTTCCACCAGCCGCCTAACCGTGTCATGAAACTTGAGGTGATAGGCATCGAAATCAAAAAAAGGGGCTCCCTGGGGGGGGCCGTAATAGATGGAGTACATCACTCTTACCACCTTGATATTCTCGAAAAAAAGGGAAAAAGTCTGATCGCAGAAGCTCAGCAATTTCTCTTTCGCGCTGCCCCGGTCGGCGAGGGAAGCGTCACGTAGCGCATCTAACTTGGCGAAAGCCTGGCGCATCAACTCCAGGTAAATTCCTTCTTTATTCTTGAAATAATAGTAGAGGACAGGTTTGGTAACTCCCGCCGAGGCTACAATCTCGCGGACTGTGGTCGCGGCATATCCTTTGCGGGTAAACAGGTCCGCTGCTCCAAGCAGCAACCGCTGCCGGACGGTCCCATCCAACGAGAGTTCTTGCTTTCCCGTTCTGGCCATTTTTCCAACCTTAATCTCTTTATTTACCTACCGGTAAGTATACAATAGCGGTCCGGGAGCGTCAAGAAATTTTTTGAAAAACGATTAAAATGAGAAAACGGGAAAAGGGGTTTTTCTCCGCCAGAATTAAGGCTATTTATCAGCTTAAGGAATGGCCTAAATCTTCTGAATCAGCGCCAGGACGGCCAAAGACTGGGACGAGAAGAGACTTCTAAGAAGCGTTTTAAGCTGGACTGCGTTTTTCAAGGGTTCCTCGCCACGGTAGAATC
>CAZIDC010000146.1:0-7092 GCA_964537885.1 uncultured Syntrophaceae bacterium
ATCCCGGCCCTTTTTGTCTTCGGCGACTGCTCTTTTGCCCGGGCAACGAGAAGATTGGTTTGATTGACTAACTAAATTGGAGATGATCCTGAATTTATTACAGGATAGAACAGATCATATCCGTCATGGCCGGGCATCCGGTTCCGAAAATCAAGAACCAGTAAAGAAAGGAGGTTGCATATGGAAGATTTGTGGACCAAGGTTCAGGAGTGGGTTGCCTTTTATGGTTTCAAGGTTATTGCCGCAGTGGTCATCTTCATCGTGGGACGCTGGATCGCGGGTTGGGTCAAGGGTCTGACCGCACGGATTTTCGCCAGGAGAAATGTGGACCCGACCATCGTATCCTTTGTCGGGCATCTGACCTACATCGCGCTGCTCACTTTTGTAGTCATAGCGGCGCTGGCCCAGCTCGGGATCCAGACGACTTCCTTCATCGCCGTCATAGGCGCCGCCGGCCTGGCCATCGGTCTGGCACTGCAGGGCTCTTTGGCGAATTTCGCCGCCGGCTTTCTCATGATTATATTCAAACCGTTCAAGGCGGGTGATTACATCGAGGGCGGCGGGGCTGCTGGCATAGTTGAGAAGATCGAGGTGTTCACGACGACCCTCACGACCGTGGACAACAAGGTGGTCATTATCCCTAATTCCAAGATCATGGGTGATAACATCACCAATTTTTCCACAAAGGAGACCAGGCGGGTCGATCTGGATTTTGGCGTGAGCTACAGCGATGACATTGACAAGGTAAGAAAGTGCATACAGGATGTCATCAACAAGGATGCGAGGATACTCAAGGACCCAGAGACTGCGATTCTCGTCAAGGAACTGGCGGATAGCAGGATAATTTTCCAGGTCAGGTCATGGGTGAAGGGTATCGATTACTGGGGGGTTTACTTCGATGTCATCGAGGCGGTGAAGAAACGGTTTTACGCGCAGGGTATCTCGATCCCGTTCCCGCAGAGGGATGTACACATATACGAGCACAGGAAAGGAGAACCGACAGGGAAAATGGTGGCATGATCTTTTCCGAGGAGGGAGATCGTATCGCTTCCCGCGGCTTTTTATCGCCCAAGAAACTCACAGGATGCGGATTACTGCCGCTGCGTTTGAAACCTTTTCCCAGGTCGATGATGATCATTCCTAAAGCCAATACGGCTCCCGACGGCCCTATCTGGAGAAGGTCAGTTACCGGTGCCAGGCCTGTACAGATGAAGAATCATCGAGCTTATCTATCTCATCCGAAAGGAAAGCTTGCTGCGTTAAAGGTATCACTTTATGTATCGTTGTAGGGCTAAACGAGAGGATTTCAAGAACTAAAGATTTGCGCAAACAGTGTCGATATATCATTAAAACAGTTAGGAAACTTAATCTTCTTCATTGATAATGATAAATAAACTGATCCGATGCACAGCCTGTAATCAAGTGATTCCCAATTACCAGGGCTACGAGTTGACCCGAGCCAAAAGTCTTCCAGGGGTGGAATGGTCAGACGCCGACCTCGCCAGTGCTAGGGAATTCCTTCGCACTCATTTCGGCCATTCATTGGAAGAGATCTTGCTTGAAGAAGACTCTTGGGTCAGCGAAAAGCCTTCCTATGAGCCGCTGCGAGTAAGTTATTGTCTTGCGGGGAATGCCGGAGAGAGGTTTCTGATCCGACGAACAAAATTAGCTCTGGACCAGCCGGCTTCTTACGAGATCGTTCCGGGAAGGATGAAGATATCCAATGTGTCCTTAAAATTCCAGGAGAGTGATCTCCGCAAGCAGATCTTTGCTGAAAAAGGGTTCTCTTCTTTGTTGAAAGAGAGAATGGAAAAATTTATTCAGGTGTTCCGGGATGAAATAACAAGAATTTCTCCGGAAAAGGTCGAAGAGGAGATAAAGGAGATTTATGACGGGGAGAGCTGCGCTTTAGCCTATGCGGGCCTCAACAATTCTCGCTGGGAAAGGATTTTAAATCGGTGCCGCTTGTATTTTGATGAATCTGAGCTGAAGGCACTCAGGAGATTCATTGACGAAAACCATAATCCCCCCGATGTTTTGTCCATCCAGATTGAACGGCGAATTTCGATTATCCCTCTTGCGGGCGAGGAGTCCATCGTGGGCCTACAGGACAGGAAAGAAACCGAAGAGGAAATGGAGGCTTCATCCATCGCCCGTTCCCAAAAAGGATTCCGAAGAAATCCCTGAAGCAGCAAATGAATTTGGCCCAAATGGATGCCGAACCCACCGGAGATGCCGCTCTTCACCCTACCCTGGATTTAAAAGCGAAACCCGCTATTTTTAAGTCTCCTGGAAGTAGGTCAGATTTTCCGGTTGTGGCTGCTTTCCAACGCATCTATGTAGGACCAAATCCTTAGGAATGGACAGCGCCCCATGCTCAGCTGGTGCTTCCAAAGACAGGAAACCCGTTCCCTCCGGAGAATTTTCCGGAGGGAAAAGAATGGCGAAAAAAATCGTAACCTTTTATAATAGTATCAAGTTTCCCGCCATTCCGGGGAAGAGGGGGGAGCGTTGATGGGAAGAATTCTCACTGAAAGAGTCTGAACATGAGCCGTACAGAGGCCAGAGAGGGCTTTTCCAAAATCTCCCTGGCCCTTATTGCTGGAGCTTACGCTGGCACTGGCATTTTAAGTCAGCCGGGAAAGGAGAAGGAGATGAAAGGAAAGAAGCGAAAGATCGTTCAATTTTTTGCGGGCGCGGCGGTTTTCGGGTTTCTTTTGGGTGGGTGCGCATCCAACGGTACCCTTTCCACTCAGAAAATTTCGGCGGGGGATCGGGCCATCATGGACGCCAAGGTCAGCAATGCCTCCCTGAATGCCCCCGCGGACCTGAACGTGGCGGAAGGAAAACTGAATCAGGCGAGGGATGCTTTCGCCCAGAAGGAGTACGAAAAAGCCAGCCGCCTAGCCGAACAGGCGGTGGTCGATGCGGAATATGCCCGCGCCAATGCGTCCACCGCGAAAACCAAAAAGACGGTCGAAGAGATGCGGAAAAACATCGACGCCCTGCGCCAAGAAATTGAACGCCTTTCCAAATAGTCATTCTACAGGGAGGAAATTTACCATGATACGTATCGTTTCCAGATGGATGAAAAGAGGGTTCGGGCTGCTGATCCCGGTCCTTTTCCTGATCGCGGGATGCGCCAACCCCCAGCAGGAGATGAGGGCCAAGGATGGATTGGAGCGCGCCCGCTCCGCTTATTTGCAGGCCAAGTCAAACCGGAATGTGGAAGCTTTTTCCCCGCTCCCCTTTGCCGACGCCGGCAAAGCCATGCAGGCAGCGGAGCAGGCCAAGGGCGCGGAAGAGACGGAGCAGTTGAGTTACATCGCCGAGAAGAAGTCCCTCATTGCCATCTCCTTAGCTGAGGGGAAAATGGCGGAAAACGAAATCGAGAAACTGAGCAGGGAAACGGCCAATATCATCGCCGAGAAGCGGACGCAGGAAGCAAAGGTTGCCCAAAAGGAGGCGGAAAATGCAAGGCTTCTGGCCATGGCGGAAGCGGAGAAAGCGGAGCGGGCCAGGAAGGAAGCAGAAGCGAGGAGACAAGAGGCGGAACAGGCGCGTTTGACGGCGTTGGCAGAAGCAGAGAAGGCGACCAGGGCCAAATGGGAAGCCGAAGCGAGGGCGCGGGAGGCGGAGCAGGCCAGGTTGGCAGCCCGGGCGGAAGCGGAGAGAGCGGCCCTCGCGAAGGCCGAGGCGGCCAAGGCCAAAGCGGAAGCGGATCAGCTCATGAGAGAGCTGAGCGATCTCAAAGCGAAGCAGACCGAGCGCGGGATTGTGCTGACCATCGGCGACGTTTTGTTTGCCGTGGGGAAGGCCGATCTCTCTTCCGAGGCCATGCGCAGCGTGGATAAACTGTGCGAATTTCTCCAGAAGTACCCCAATCGCAATGTGTTGATCGAGGGGCATACGGACAGCACGGGGGGCGACGAGTTGAACATGATCCTTTCCCAGAATCGGGCCGATGCCGTGAAAGATGCACTGGTCGGCAAGGGGATTGGAGCAGAACGGATCACCCCCAAAGGGTATGGGAAAATGTACCCGGTGACCACCAACGACACGTCGGCCGGACGACAGCAGAACCGGCGGGTGGAAGTGATCATCCTGAACGAAGGGGTGAACGCCGAGACCCAGTTCCGGCGGTAAATCCCCAGAAGGTGGACCCATCAGGGAAACCCCCCTTGTCTTCCTTCTATGAAACAGCCATTTTTTTCCGTACGATGATGGGCAGGCAAACCTCCGCTGCTAAAATCGGGTTGATTTCCATGGTATTTGAATTGGTACTCTTGAATGTAGATTCCTTCCGTTCGCATTCTCCGAAAGATCAAAAATGGTATATACTATAGCGCGCCAAGGGCTTTGAAAACCCTTCGCATCGGCTGCAGTATTAATTCCACCTCCCATCTAAGGAAGGTGGGAACATGGGCTTCATCTGGACTATCGTGTTAGGTTTGGTCATGGGCCTCATCGCCAAGGTAATTCACCCGGGCAAGGAAAACATGGGCATCTTCATGACTATCCTGCTCGGTATCGCCGGATCGTTCCTGGCCGGGATCATCGGGCAGTCCATCGGCTGGTACAAAGCTGGCGAAGGGGCGGGCTTTATCGCCTCGGTCATCGTCGCAATTATCCTCTTGGTGATTTACGGCAAGATCAAGGGCAAGACCTCGTCGTAACCCGCGGTAGAATCGTTTACCGTTTTCCTGGAAGAAGCAGTGAATCGTTCCTTGCGGTAAGTATTCGCTCCAAGGGGCTTCGCCCTGAACAAGAAACAAAGACCGTTTCGCATTTTTAAATACCGGATTTTTATCCGAGTAAGTCGGGCCGATGACGAGATTATCATTCCATGAGGCGTAAGCCATGAAAAAGAACATTACCCTGTTTATCCTGTTATCATTACTCATTTCATGCGCCCCCATAAACAGCTCGCGCTATCGTGAAGGAAGCAATGTGGGGCAGGAAACCGGCATGACCGTTCAAGACGAACGGCGTCTGACCGAAGAAGCGCTTCCCAAAATGCTACAGGATTATCCTGCAGCCAAGAACCAGGAACTTCAAAAATATGTTTCTAATCTTGGCATGAAAATCGTCAAGGAAAATAAGTTGGAGGGCAATCCCTATCACTATGACTTTACAGTTGTGGACGTTGTCGATGTCAACGCATTTGCTATGCCGGCGGGAAAAATATTTGTGACCGCGCCCCTGATTGCCATGGCATCCAATGAAGCGGAATTGTCCGGGGTCATTGCACATGAAGTCGGCCATGTCGTTGCCAGGCACTCTGCGGAGCGGATGTACGCGATGGAGAAAGCAAAGAATAAAACATGGTTATACGCAGCCGGTGGGGGTGTATTGGGCGCGGTCGTTGGATATGGCGTGGGGAGAATGCTTTGCGATGAAGGAGACACGAGCTGCCACGCAAAAGCGGCCTTGTTGGGAGGCGCCGTTGGCGCAGGGGGAGGGCTGCTTGCGCAGAAATATACATTCCTGGTGAATTCCCGGGAAGACGAAATGGAAGCCGATCGGCTCGGGTTCAAGTATGCCGTAGGCGCCGGATACGATAAAGACCAGGTTGGAAAATTTTATGAAAAGCTTCTGGAGACAGAAAAAAAGGCCAGCAAAGACGGTAGTTCTGTAATAAAAAGTCTTTCCGATGCGATGAGCACACACCCTCCCAGCGAGGAAAGGGTCAAACAAATGAACGAACTGGCCGCGAAAAGCCCCCAAAAGAAAGGAATTACGAATACCCCCGATTTCAGCCGAGCTAAGGAGATTGTCGCAGGACTGCGCAAAAAATAATTTTCATAAAAAGAGACCCTTGGCCAGGGTGGGAGGTAATTTGCTGTTCTGAATGCAAACCCACCCAAATATTAACCCAAACCTTTAGTTGAAAAAGAAAAAAGTCGCCTCACGATTTCAAAGGTCCGCCCCCATCAGGATCAACTCGATTCTTAAACAGCAATCAAAAGACCTTGCCCAAAGAATGAGCAATTCTATGAATCCTTCCGCCTTGGTTGAACTTATCGAAAAGACAGGCCTTTACAAAAAAACCGAAGAAGTTTAAAGAAAATCCTCAAAGGAAAAAAGGGGAAAAAGGTTGACAGGAATTTTTTCATTTAGTACTATACCATCCAGACGGTATGTTTTCATTGACAGAAAGGAGATTCAATGTCCCCACCGGCAAGTTCCAGAGAGGTAATCCTTGACGCGGCCGAGGCCGTAGTCCTTGAAAGCGGGGCCGGCCATATGACCCTTGACGCCGTGGCTGCATGGGCCGGCGTCAGCAAGGGGGGGTTACTTTACCATTTTCCCACCAAAGAAGCCCTGTTGAAAGCGATGCTGGAACGCTTTATCAAACAAATAGACGAAACCCGGAAAAAGAAAGCCAAAGGATTGAAGAAAGGGCCAGGGCGTGAAATCAAGGCGTTCATCCTATCCAATGCGGACCGCGACCCCAAAAAGGAACAAATCGGCTCCGCTCTCCTGGCTGCTGTGGCCCATGATCCCAGACTTCTTCAGCCCGCACGGGAGGCTTTTCGCAGGCGTTTGACTGAGTTTATGCAGTCCGGTCTTATTTTTAAACGCGCCGCTGTTATTATTTTTGCGGTCCACGGCCTTGTTTTTTCAGAGCTTCTATCGCTATCGCATTTAAGCATTAAAGAGCGAAACGATTTAATCGAAGAGCTCTTGCACCTTGCAGACGGGTAAAACACCGGGATTTTGAATTTAACCACGACTGCGCTACAAAGACGGATGGAAGTCGATATCGTTCATGATGAAAGGCCGGGATGACAAAGGACGAAAAGGAAAGGTCAAAAAGGTCAAAGGTACATGTAAAAACTGCTTTGCGCTGCTTACCTTTCTTCATGATCATGAGAGGTGGTTGGGTCGTAGAGGTTAACCGAACGGCAGCCGTAACGACTCATTCCCGAGATTCAACCCTACGCCAAACGGACCCTGTGAAACAGGAGATAAAGACGTTAGGGGTAAAGGTGCCAATTTTAATTGATAGGGTAGAGGTGTCGCATGCAGGTTAGTGAAAGAGTTAGGCTGATTGTCGTTTCGATGGTTCTGTTATGCAGCCTTTTGCTG
>CAZIDC010000147.1:0-7087 GCA_964537885.1 uncultured Syntrophaceae bacterium
AAGTATCTGAAAGAACAAAAAAAATGGAATACCAAATTTGAGTAAGTTTGGTAAAAAGGATCTCGAATAAAGTTTTTCGATAATATCCTATTTCTCCCCAGTCCACCCTCTCCCTCTTCCGCCTTAGGAAGGTGTGAAAAAATTGATTCGGTTCTTTTTCGCGTCATTCCGGCGAAAGCCGGAATCCAGTGTTTTCGAGGCCTTACGAACTGACTGGACCCCGGTTTTCACCGGGGTGACGGCTTAAATCCAATTTTTTCACACCTTCCTTAGGCGAAGAGGGGGTGAGGTGAGGGAGAAAAAAACGAGACAAAAGAGGAGAGGTTGGGATGGGAGGGGGAAAATACAGGGGGGCCATTTGGGTTTCTTACGTCATTCGGGTGATTGCTCTAAGCTTAGTCCTCTATCATCTTTATGCGGCGGGATATAAACCACTGCCCGGGATTCAACATCGGGCCATCCATATTGGCCTGGGATTCAGCCTGATCTGGTTAATCTTCCCTGTATCACCCCGTTTCCGGGAAAACAGAATAGCCTTAGCGACCGATATTCTTTTCGCAGCCATTACTCTTTTGAACACCGTTTATGTTTTTAGTAGTTTTACCACCTATGCGGATCGGGTGGGGCTGCCGCCGACGGTAATGGACATGGTCTTAGGGATCATTACCATTCTGTTCACCCTGGAAGCTGCCCGCAGAACAACCGGCTGGGCCTTTCCTATTATCATCATGGGTTTTATGCTTTTTGCTTTCCTCGGCCCGTATATTCCTGAACCCTTCGATCACGCCGGATTGAGTATCCCCCGTTTCGTTGCCGCCTTTTTTCTTACCTTAGAGGGAGTATATGGATTTATCACCGGTGTTTCAGCTAATTATATTTTAATTTTTATCGTTTTAGCGGCCCTGATCCGGAACACGGCTGCGGTTCAATTCATAATGGAATTTGCTTTGTCCATCGTTGGCACCGTTCGCGGGGGTCCCGCAAAAATGGCCGTGGTGGCCAGTTCTTTAATGGGCATGCTGACCGGGAGCAGCATCGCCAATGTGGCGGGAGTTGGATCTTTTACGATTCCCCTAATGAAGAAAATCGGGTATCGGCCGGAGTTTGCCGCAGGAGTAGAAGCGACCAGCGGAATGGGAGCCCAAATCATGCCTCCGGTAATGGGAGGGTCGGTTTTTATCATGATGGAGATTTTAGGCGTTCCTTATTGGCATATCTGTGTCGCTGCCTTCCCCATGGCTTTTCTTTATTACATCGGTGTATTTGTCGCCGTAGACTATGAAGCGGTAAGACGAAATTTGGTCGGGATGCCCAGGAAAGAACTTCCTCCTTTTTTTAAGACCCTTAAGGACGGGTGGTTTTTGATGTTACCCATCCTGATTCTGATCTACATGTTGGTTCGGGGCGTAACCCCTCAAAGAGCAGGTTTTGCCGCGATTGTAACCGCTATTATTACCGGAGCAATCGCTAAGAGGAACCGCTTAAACTGGCGAAAGTTGCTTGAGGCTTTGGAAATCGGGGCGAAGGATTCCTTAGTGGTGGTCGGGATGGTCGCCGGGGCCAGTTTAATTCAGGGGGTTGTTTCCGTAACCGGTTTGGGACTTCAGCTTTCCAATATTCTCATTGATCTTGCCGGGGGTAATCTTTTATTCCTTCTCGTTCTGACGGCGATTGCCTCCATCATTTTAGGAACGGGGCTTCCCGTTATTGTTTGCTACAGTTTGCTTTCCATGCTGGTAGCGCCGGCTTTAATTAAGATGGGGGTTTACCCCCTGGCCGCCCACTTGTTTATTTTCTACTATGGGGTTTTAGAAACTATTACTCCCCCCGTAGCCCCCGATGCTTTTGTGGCGGGAGGAATTGCCGGAGCGGACCCTTTGAAGGTGGCCATTGAAGCGATGTTGATCGCCGCCCCTATTTATTTAATCCCTTTCTTTTTTGTGTATAATCCTGCTTTTATCTTGCAGGTTTCCAGCCCGCTATCCCAGTTCGCCTGGGTTTATTTTACAGGAGTCGTCGGAGTCTATGCCTTAGGATCCAGCCTTCAAGGGTTCATGCTTTATAAAACTCGTTTAAATGTCCTGGAACGGGCTATTCTTTTGGTAGCTGCAGTGCTCCTGATCGCCCCTTTAAAATGGGAAAGCATGGCTGGCCTTGTCATCCTGACTATTGTTCAAGGTTGGGGATTCATTAAAGGAAGGAAGCAGGCCCGCATTTTGGCATCTCCCGTCGGGTCCCTCTCTGCCGCAGGGAGTAAAAAGCTCCTTGATCCGGACGGGGAATAATGAAGGAGGGAGGGTTTATGGATTTCGTTTTATCGGATGAATTGCGGATGATCCAATCAACGCTGAGAAAACTGGTCGACCAAGACATCCGGCCCAGATTGGCCGGACTCGACCCGGATGCAATCGAATTACCCGAGAAGGATAAACACGAGCTGCGCGATAAGGTGAAAAAACTGGGGATGCAGGCCATGGGCGCCCCGGAGAAATACGGAGGAGGCGGGGTAGGTCTCCTGGGGCTTTGTCTGGCCGCCGAAGAGTTGGCCAAACACCGGCTGGGGTCCTACCGGCCCACGCTGGGGGCCTTCTGCGGGCATTTTGCGGGAGAAGCCCCGGGCAACCTGCTTTTCTGCAATGCCGAGCAAAGGGAGCGGTACCTTTTTCCCGTCATCCGTTTAGAAAAAGAAAGCTGTTTTGCCTTAACCGAACCGGATGCGGGGACGGACACGGCAAATATCCGGACCTCTGCGGTCCGGGAGGGAGATCATTGGATTTTGAACGGAGAGAAACGTTTCATCACCGGGGGGGATTCCGCTGATTTTGCCATGGTATTTGCAGTGACCGATAAAAAGCTGAAGGCTAAGGGGGGAATTACCTGTTTTTTAGTAGATAAAGGAACTCCGGGTTTTAAGGTGGCCAGATTAATCCCCGTCATTCGGCCCTGGTATCCGGCTGAGTTGGTGTTCACGGATTGCGCGGTGCCGTCGCGGAATGTTCTGGGGGAAGTGGGGCAGGGATTCGAGATGATTCAGGCGTGGCTGGGCCAGAATCGGATGTTGTACTCGGCCAACGTAATCGGCACGGCGGATGAATCTTTGAAGCTGGCCGTCGATTACGCCAATGTGCGCCAGACCTTTGGCCAGCCGCTCTCTTCGCGGCAGGCGCTCCAATGGATGATCGCCGATTCGGCGGTCGAGCTTTATGCGGCCCGGTTGCTGGTTTATGCCACTGCCTGGAAGATGGAAAATAAGCTGGGGGGGGACCTGCGGATGGAAGTTTCCATGGCCAAGATCTTTGCCACGGAGATGGTAGGAAGGGTGGTCGATCGGGCGATACAGGTTCATGGGGGGATGGGGGTTACGAAAGAATTGCCTTTAGAGAGGTGGTATCGAGAGTCGCGGATCAAAAGGATTGGGGAGGGAACTTCGGAGATTCACCGCCAGGTGATTTCCAGGGGAATTCTCCGGGGATTTTATCACCATAATCCATTTGAGAAGGCAGGTCAGGGAAGAAAGGGGGAATAAAAATGAAACTGCTGTACGAAGTGAAAGACAAGGTTGCCTATATTACGATCAACCGGCCTGAGGTCATGAATGCCATGGATGCCGAGGTCTACTCCGAGCTATCCAAGGCCTGGATCGACGTTCGGGATAATCCGGATGTCTGGGTGGCCATCATTACCGGGGCCGGCGAAAAAGCCTTTACCGCCGGGGCCGACCTCAAGTCCTTCATTCCCAGGACCCCGGAAAAAGCTGATTTTTGGCTGACCCAGAAGAACATGATACTGAACCGGGGGCTGGAGGTTTGGAAGCCGGTGATCGCCGCGGTCAACGGGTACTGTCTGGCGGGAGGGGTAACCCTTCTTTTCGCCACCGACATCCGGATTGCGGCCGAACACTCTGTGTTTGAAATTTCAGAGGTTAAGCGGGGCATCCTGCCGGGAAATGGGGGAACGCAACGAGCCCTGCGGCAGCTCCCCTACGCTATTGCCATGGAAATGATCCTTCTGGGAAGACGTCTGACCGCCCACGAAGCTTTGGCCTATGGGCTGATCAATAAGGTCGTTCCTTTAAAAGACCTGATGCCAACCGCGGAGCAGTGCGCCAGACAGCTCCGGGAGAATGGTCCCTTGGCTTTGCGGGCCATCAAAGAGTTGGCCATTCGGAGTCAAAGCGTACCCTTGGAGCATGGGATTCGATTGGAAGAATCTTTCCAGGAGTTTTTAAAGACTACCGAGGACGCCAAGGAGGGGCCCCGGGCTTTTGCTGAAAAAAGAAAGCCGATGTACAAGGCTCGTTAATAATTTGCGGCTGCATCATTTCCCACTTTTATGAAAAGGAGATCTCTATGAAACCTTATCGTTCTTCGCTTTTCGTTCCCGGCAACCGGCCGGCGTGGATGGAAAAGGCGGCGGGCTACGGGGCTGATTGCCTGGTTTTGGACCTCGAGGATTCAGTCCCGGATCAAGAAAAGGCAGCAGCCCGGCCCTTGGTAAAAGCCGGGATTAAGGCTCTTAAGGACAAGGGACAAGCCGTTAACGTACGGATTAATGGTTTTGCCACGGGACTAACCCTTGGCGACCTGGAGGGAGTTTTATGTCCGGAGCTCGACGGGGTTGCGCTGCCAAAGGTGGAGACGGTAAGCGACATGAAAGAGCTGGATGTTTTGCTGACCCACCTGGAAAAGCGCATGGGGATACCCGTCGGAACGATTGAAACTCCGTTGGGGTGCGAAACGGCGAAGGGAATGCGCAATATATATGAGATTGCCACCTCCTGTCCGCGGGTGAAGCGGGTTACCCTGGCCGCTGGCCCCGGAGGAGACGCTGCCCGGGCCATTGGCTACCTTTGGTCCAAGGAAGGTATGGAGACTCTCTATCTTCGTTCCAAGGCCGTGCTGGATTCCCGGGCTGCGGGGATCCAGCACCCTGCGATCAGCTCCTGGTGGAACATCAAAGACCTGGATGGATTGGAGCGGGATGCCCGCTGGAACCGGCAGTTAGGGTTCCGGGGTCAGACGGTCATGCATCCCTCCCACGTACCGATTGTCAATAAAGTGTTTACTCCATCGGCGGAAGAAATTGCCTTCTATCAAGGTCTGATTCAGGCGATGGAAGAAGCAGAGAAGAAGGGGATTGCCGCAGTGACTTATAAAGGAGACATGGTCGATGAAGCCATGCTAAAGACTGCCCGGGAGATGCTCGCCTTTGCCAAGTCTATTGGCTTAGAGAGTTGACTATCCTTTATCCCCTGGGGAAATTTCCGGACGAATCAAGATCGGCGGCGGAATTCCCAAATTTCCCGCGATGCCGGGAAAAATACCTTTGACGGGAAATGGGTCGCTCGATCAGTGCATCAAACATGAACCTTTCGCCCTACGGTGAGCGAGAGAAAATTAAATGTAAGGAGGCGCATTATGGAAAAAATGACTTCTGCCCAGGCCATTGCCAGATTTTTAAAAAAAATGGGAACAGAATATTATTTCCTTTACAACGGACATGCCAACTGGGGTTTATTGGATGCCCTAGAATATGACGGCAGAATAAAGGGCATTCGAACAAGACATGAATGTCATGCTATTCACATGGCTGATAATTACTGGAGAATGAAAAGGAAACTTCCCATTCCGGTAACTTGTACAACTACAGGCCCGGGGAATTACAATACGATTGCGGCCATCGCCGAAGCTTTTTTTGACTCAATACCCATGTTGTGCTTGATGGGTGGGGGTCCGACGAAGTGGTTTGAGCGGGGGGGAATTCAAGAGACCTACCGGTACGGGCCGGATGAATTTACCAGCATATTTAAGCCCATCACCAAGAAAGCGGTTATGGTTATTCGTCCCGATACCGCCTTAAACACCGTGATCCAAGCCTATAAAGTAGCCGTTACGGGAAGACCCGGACCCGTGGTCGTGCACATCCCGATGGATATCCAGAATACCCCCATTGAGTGCGATATTCCAGATGCTGCCCCTTGGGTTGATTTTCATCCCCCTGCTCCGGACCCCGCGGGCATTTCCAGAGCCATCGAACTCATCCGGGATGCCCAGCGCCCTTTCTGCTATGTATCCACGGGGATCCACAATGCCCAAGCTTGGGGGGAACTGAAGGAATTTGCGGAAAAAATTCAGATTCCCGTGGCCACTTCGTTTAGCGCCAAGGGAGCCTTACCCGAGAATCATCCTCTGAGCCTCGGAGTTTGCGACCGAGCGGGCACGGGATATGCGGTGAATGCCGCCGTGAATTGCGACCTCCTCATCGGCATCGGGACTCATTTCAATGACCTCAATACGGCCGGATGGACATTTTATGACATTCCCCGTAAGCAGAAACTGATCCATATCGACATTGATCCCACGGAAATCGGGCGGAATTACCCCACGGAAGTGGGAATCCAGGCAGATGCCCGGTTGGGATTAAGGGGATTGATTGAGGCCTGGGAGAAGAGGGGTTTCAAACGTAAGGCCGCTGACAATTGGTTGAGGCAGATTGCTCAATGGAAAAAGGAATGGGAAGATGAATTCTTACCTTTGACCCGGTCAGACTTGGCCCCCCTGCACTATGCCCGAATCGTGGCCGATACTTCCGAGGTGATTAACGAAATCGACCCGCAAACCACCGTCATCTGTGATACGGGGATGGTGATGAATTTTGCTCCGGCCTTTTTCCAGAGCAACAATCACTACTTTACCACGTGCAATGGACAATTTTGTCAAATGGGTTTTGCGCCGCCCGCGGTCATCGGCTGCAAGCTCGGTAGACCCGATCACCCGGTTGTGGCCTTCTGCGGCGACCAATCCTTTATCATGACGGGAATGTCTCTCGCTACGGCTACGGAATATGGTCTTTCCGGCGTAGTCATCGTCCTGAATAACCGGACCGTTCAGGCAGAAGTGGAGGGGGCGAAGGCAAAGTTCGAACGGACGGTGGGAGACCAGTATCGGATTGAAAAAACGGGTGAACTCTGGAACCCGGACATTGGTCTGATCGGAAAAGCTTTAGGAGCAGAAGTGGCCAAAGTAAACCGCCCCGCGGAGCTGAAACCTGCTTTAAGGGAAGCCCTGAAATCGGATAAACTCTACGT
>CAZIDC010000148.1:0-7019 GCA_964537885.1 uncultured Syntrophaceae bacterium
CGGGCAAAAGTGAAGAATCATTTGCTCGTTTTATCTTGACACCGGTAGCTTTATCCTATAATAACAAGTGAAATAAGTACCAAATGTAACTCGTCAGTCACGGGTGGGTGGCCAAGGTCGGAGGAGGAAAGATTCGGCATAAAGGCCAAGGGCGCCCATGGCCGGGGGGCCAGTCCAGTCCGCTTGGAATCATGAGGCGCTGATTTCTCCGTGGATGGGGCGGGGCTGACGCCTTCCGCCTCCTCCGGCGGAGGTTCAGTGAGTACACCATGAACAGGGATATCCCAGCCGATGATTCCGGCGCGTACCGGCCTGGCCCCCCGGCCAAAACAGAATCTTTACCAGGGTTAGTTCCTCCGATATTCCTGTCATAGCCACTCGTGACTGAATGGTTACTACCAAATAACAATCAACAAATAAATCCCCATGGTCAAATTCAAAAATCCAGACTTGGCGACAAAGTCTGTCGGCCCCAGCTCTTATGGCGATTGACGTCAAACCAACCAACACCTGGCGCATGCTATTGGTTATCGGGGCTATTGTTCTCGCCGGCGGGGTGCTGTTTGCATGGTCGCGGGTCCTCTTCCCCGTTTTAGCGGCGTTTTTGATCGCCTACCTTACCCAACCCCTGGCCTCGTTTTTCGAGAGGCACCGCTTACCCCGGATTGGCGGATTCCTCGTTGTTTTATTGATTTTTGTAGCTTTGCTCAGTTTGATGTTGCTGCTGGTTTTACCGGCTATCGTTCACGAGCTGATGTGGATCGGACAAAAGTTCCCCGCCTGGCGGACGGCGCTGGAAAAAAATATTGGGACATTTCTTGTGGACCTGGAACAGCGCTATCCAGAGGCCTATGCCCTTTTACAGGACCGGGTTACCCAGTGGGCCCAGGAAAATATTCCTTCCGTGGCTCAGCGACTGGTTGGCTGGCTGGCAGGGATTATCGGTTCGGCGGTCGGTCTGGCCAGCGCTCTTTTGAACCTGATCCTCATCCCGGTTATCGCGGCTTATCTTACTGTAGATTTTCACAAGTTCATCGGTACCCTTCAGGCCCTGATCCCGCGGCCAGTCCTCCCGGCGGTGGAAAAAGTGGTGCAGGATGTGAACCAGGTCTTGCGAGATTTCCTGCGCGGTCAACTTCTTGTGGCTATGGCCTTGGGACTCCTGTACACGACCGGGCTCGTGCTCGTTGGGGCGCCTTTGGCTTTAGTGATCGGCCCTCTATCCGGCTTGTTGTCTTTGGTCCCCTACCTCGGGTTTGTGCTCGGATTGGGAACGGCCACCCTCTTGACCATCTTGGAGCATCAGGACTTCTGGCATCCGATTGGGGTACTGATAACCTTCGGCTTTGCCCAAAACGTGGATGGGTGGTTTCTCACGCCCCGCCTCCTCGGCAGGAGAGTCGGCCTTCATCCAGTGTGGATCTTAGTGGCCCTTCTTCTCGGGGGAGAGTTGTTCGGCCTGCCCGGCATCGTAGTGGCGGTACCGGTAGCGGCCGCGCTGCGGGTCTTGTCGGGCCATGCCCTGCAAGCTTACCGGGAGAGTATGCTCTACCTGGGTTCAAGCCCTGAAGTAAATTTTTATACCCGGGAGAAATGCCCTCTTTGTGAGGAATTCGAGCTAATGCTCCAACCCCTTCTCGACCGCCGGGGTGTTGCCTTCCAAAGGGTAGACGTGGAGCGAACTCCGGCGCTCAAGGAGCGCTTCGGGTCCCGTGTTCCCGTTCTGGAGGTCAACGGGAAAGTCATGGCCGAAGGACGGATGCAACCGGGAGACCTCGAACAACATCTTCAAAAAGTGTTGGGGTGATTCCAGGAGGGGAAGCCTGCGGCCATAAAAAATATTCTTGCTGAAACCGAAGAAAAGGGATTATCCTGATAAAGGTTGAGCCTCTTGCAAAAGTATTTTTTTGTGGTTCGACAAGCTCACCACGAACGGAAAAACTAAATAATTTCAACATAAGCCCGTTCACCCTGAGCCTGTCGAAGGGTAAATTACGGACTTTTGCAAGAAGCTCAGGTTGTAAGGCTTTTTGGAAAAGGAAACGTTTTTCCTAAAAGGTTCCCCTTTCTGATGAGTGGTGGAAAGAAAAATCCACTGAGGATCGGGTCCCATGGTTGCCCCCCTGAAAAAGAAGATCACCCTGTATATCCTGATCGCTCTGATTATCGGGTTCTTTGCGATTCCCCTGGTGACCTTGTGCTTGGTCGATTGCACGTTCAATCCCCCCAAACAGGTCGCCTCCATTCTGCTTTTCTTTTTTCGGTAGAGAAGGTCTTAGGAAAAATGGCCATCCTATTCCTTCCGGGTGTAACGAAATATTACCAACCCCAAGAAAAATCTTAACAAGGAGGTCCAAAATGTTCAGGAAAATGATGATTCTCTTTTTGGGTTTGAGTCTGGCTTTTTCTTTTTCCACCCCCTTGCAGGCGGCAACGTACAAGCCCGAATATAAATTGAGCCTCGTCGTGGGGCCAACAAACCCCTGGGGGGAGGGAGCCACCAAATTTGCTGAATTGGTAAAGGAGCGGACCGGGGGGAAGATCAATATCAAATGTTATTTTGCCGGACAGCTCTTCGCCGGCATGCAGACCAACGAGTTTCTCATTACCCGCCAGGGAGTTGCTGATTTTGCCGTGGGCTCGACGATCAACTGGTCCCCGACGGTCAAAGAGTTGAATCTATTCTCCTTGCCCTTCTTCTTTCCTAACTACAAGGCCCTCGATGCGGTGGAAGCCGGAGGGCCCGGGAAGGAGATTTTCAAGACGATTGAAGAAAAAGGAGTTGTCGGCCTGGCCTGGGGTGAGAATGGTTACCGGGAGCTGACCAACTCCAAACGCCCGGTGCGTAAGCCGGAAGATCTAGACGGCCTGAAGATTCGCGTGGTGGGCTCGCCGATCTTCATCGACACTTTCAGGGCGATGGGAGCCAACCCCCTTTCGGTCAACTGGTCCGAAACTCTAACGGCCCTTCAACAGGGGACCGTGGACGGGCAGGAAAATCCTGTCGCCTCGATCATCATTCCTTACAAATTGTGGGAGTTCAATAAAAACATTACCCTCTGGCACTACGCCATCGATCCCTTGATCCTGGGAGTGAGCAAGCAAACCTGGGAAAGCTTTGATCCCAATGACCGGGAGATCGTAGTCAAAGCGGCCCGGGAGGCCATGGCCTGGAATAAAAAAGAGGCCAGAAAAGGCCTGGAAGGAAGCACAGAAGCCATCGATATGCTGAAAAGCAAGGGGATGGAAGTGGTGACCCTTTCAACCAAGGATACGGCGGCCTTTAAGGCCAAGACCAAGAGCGTCTATGAAAAATGGGTGAAAGAAATCGGCTCCCAATTGGTCAAAAGTGCGGAAAAAATCGTTAAGTAAACCACCCACTAATACAAAAACAGTGTCAGGGTCAGTGGTTAGTGCCAGTGACGGATTTTAAATTTTTCTCAGGGACACTGACCCTCACCCTCACACTTCTTTCACACCATGGCTCAAAATATCCGATGGCTGGCGACTCATTTGGAAGAAGCCCTTTGCGCGGTGCTTTTCGCCATCATGGCGGTCATAACCTTCGCCAACATAATCGCCCGCTACCTCCTAAAATACTCCTTTGCTTTCACGGAAGAACTGGTGGTCAGTTTCTTTGTCTGGCTGACCCTCCTGGGAACAGCCATCGCCTTCCGCGAGCAGTCTCACCTCGGGTTCACTTTTATCATTGAGCGGCTTTCTCTGAAAGCCCAGAAGGCCCTCCTATGGATGAGTGCCGCCTTGGGCGCGGCTCTTTTTATCTTCCTTATTTTTTTTGCCATCTACCAGGTTGGTGAAGAGATCGCCCTCGGCATTACCTCGAGCGGGATCGGGGTCCCCCAGTGGTGGTATACCATCGGCATGCCTCTCTGGAGCCTTCTGGTCATCGCCCGGATTTTCCAGGGGGCCTGCCGGGTGAGTAAAAAGATGGGGAGGCCTTAGTGGATTCGGGGATCCTCCTCTTTGGCCTTTTCTTCCTCCTCCTCTTCCTCGGAGTTCCGATTGCCGTCTGCGTCGGGATCACCTCTCTTGTTTTCCTCTATCTGTATAACCTCGGCATCCAGGTGCTCTCTCCCAACTTTTACGCCAATATCGCCAAGTTTCCCCTATTGGCGATTCCCTTTTTTATTCTCGCTGGATTCCTCATGGGCCGGGTGGGGCTCTCGCGCCGCCTGGTAAACCTTTTACACCTGCTCATCGGCCCGATTCCCGGAGGCCTGGGAATTGTGGCGGTGGGCGGTTGCGTTCTGTTTGGGGCCATTTCAGGGACCGGGCCGGCCGATACCGCGGCCATTGGGGCCGTCATGATCCCGGCGATGGTGAAGCGAGGATATGATAAAGGTTTTGCCGCGGCCCTGGTTGCCTCGGCGGCCACAACCGATGTTTTGATCCCTCCCAGCGTGGCCTTCGTTGTCTACGGGGTCATCACCGAGACTTCCATCGGGGGCCTTTTTGCGGCCGGGGTTATTCCGGGTCTCATCATGGGACTGGCTTTGGTTCTGCCGGTTTACCTTATCTCTAAACGAAAGGGGTGGGGGGGAGACCGGTGGGGGACGAAAGCGGAAATCTGGCAGGCCTTTAAAGAAGCCTTGTGGGGGCTCTTGGCTCCGGTTATTATCCTGGGGGGAATTTACGGGGGTATTTTTACCCCGACCGAGGCCGCGGTCGTTGCCGTTTTTTATGGATTCCTTGTGGGCCTTCTCATCTACCGGAATCTAAGCTGGCAAACCCTTTATGAAGTCCTTCGCGATTCGGCTGTCTCCACTTCAGTGGTAATGATCGTCGTGGCCTTTGCGGGCATCTTTGCCTGGACGGGCTCCACCATGGGGGTGATGGACCGGGCTGCCAAAGCCCTCTTGAATCTGACCCAAAACCCGATCGTAGTTCTTCTGCTTTTAAACGGCCTCTTATTGATTGCCGGAATGTTGCTGGATGCCATCTCCATTTATTATGTCTTTCTTCCCATCCTGATTCCGGTGATTAAGCACTTCGGCTGGGACCCCATGTGGTTCGGGGTCATGATGACCGTTAATTTAGCCATCGGAACCGTCACCCCGCCCGTGGCCTTGAACCTTTACGTAGCCGCCAACCTGGCCAACATATCCATGGAACGGATCTCGCGGGCCGCCTTTCCTTTTGTCCTGGCGCTGATTGGCGCCCTGCTGGTCATCACCTATATCCCCGCCCTTTCCCTCTGGCTGCCCCGCGTCTTCGGGCTTCGTTAATTTTTTGCCGCAGAGAACACAGCGCGGCAAAGCCGCAACCGAAAATATATATCTCGCAGAGCCCGCAGGGAACACAGAGAAAAATTTAATATTTTTTAATAATTTTATACACTTCTTTCTCTGCGAGCTCCGTGCGAGTTATTCTTTTTTTCTTAATAGAATTTAAAGGGTTTATACAGTAGTAGTACAGAGGATACAGAGATAAAAATCCAAAAATTAAACATTTATCCTGGATTCCCACTTTCGGGAATGACGACTTTTCAATACGACACAGCCCCATGGATAGAAATCGTGTACCAACGAACGAAGTGGGAGAAGACCTCAATTTTATTACCCTGCTTTCTCGGTGATCTCTGTGGCCTAAAAAATCAGCTCCAGGACCATCGCCGGCCGCCACCGGATTCGGGGGCAGGATAGATGTGCCCATCGCGCAGGAGCGGTTCTACATGAAGTTTTACTTCTGCCGCAGGCATTCTTAGGGGGCGGGCCAGGGACCTGGCCAGGGCGTCGATTCCTTTCCCGTCCGATCTCTCCGCAATATTCCCGTAACGCTCCAAAATCTCCTCTCCGATCAACCGCCGCAGAAAACTCCAGTGACGGTGTCTTGCCAGTTCTTCAGCGTGGGTTGAGTCGAGCACCCCCCGGCGCTCCTCCTGCAGCAGATCTTCAAGGTACTGGCGTATGCCCCGGCGGTACCGATTCACCGCTCGAATCATATGCCACGGTTTTACGGAAGAAGTGGCGGTCAGGGGGCGCCCCTGCCCATAAAGACGCCAATCGCTGGAAAGAATGTGGATTCCCCATTCGGCGGCCTTTGCTCTTATTTCAGTTCCCACGTAAGGAGTTAGAAGGTTCAGGCTGTAAGGGACATGCAAAGAATCGGCAAACTCTAAGGTCTGGCGTAAGGTCTGAGGGGTTTCGCCGGGAAGACCCAGCACGAAGGAAGCCAGAACCCCGATGCCGGCTCCGCGGGTCATGGCCACAGCCCGGCGAGTCTGTTCGGGTGTAATCCCTTTGCGGATCCGCCGCAGGATCTCCGGGCTGCCGCTCTCGGCGCCGAAAAGGATCCTTTCGCAGCCCGTCCGCCCCATCCAGGATAGAAGCTCCGGGTCCACCGTATCCACCCGGGCATAAGCCCGCCAGCGGAGGGAAAGCCGTCTGCGGTGCAACTCCTGGCAGATAGCCAAAGCCCTTTCCCGGCGGAAGGTAAAGAGATCATCCTCCACCCGTATCCGCCTGAATCCAAGGGTTACAAGGGCCTCCATTTCATCCACGACAGCGGCCGGGCTACGGAATCGCCCGTGGGCGCCGATCATTTTCCGGCCCACGCAGAAGACGCAACGGTGGGGACAGCCTCTCGAAGTAATGATGCTGGCCCCGTCGCCAAAGGCCCTGAACTGGGAGAGTTTCAGGAGATGCCATGCCGGCCTGGGCAGCTCACCCAGATCTTCCCGAAAAGGGCGGGGGGGATTGCGCCGAAGGGTTCCGTCCGGGTTTCGCGAAGTTAGCCCCAATACACCGTCGAGCCCTTTCCCATTCCGGAGTCTTTCCACAAGCTCCAGCAGAGTTTCTTCCCCTTCGCCCCGAACGATTGCATCAACCCAGGGGTGGTTGCCGAGAATCTCTTCATCGTCGAAAGAAACATGAGGCCCTCCCCAAACGGTAAAAGCGTCCGGGCAGAGACGTTTAACGGTCTGAAGGATGCGGGAAGCGATCGGGAGGTTGATGGAGAAAGAGGTAATCCCCACAACCTGTGGTTTCAGGAGCTGGAGG
>CAZIDC010000149.1:0-6988 GCA_964537885.1 uncultured Syntrophaceae bacterium
GGGATGGTCAAACTGGACATCAAAGAAAAGCTTTACGGAATCATGGAATCTGCGTTTGCCATCGGCGATGGGCGCATACAAGCGGGAACCCAGTCCATACCGGCGGCGACCGGAACTTACCCCCTCCTGGATTTTGGCGGGATTCCGGGATTCTTTGCCGACCCCCCCAACGGTGCCTACCAATGGGCCGAAGCCTTTATTGATCCTAAAATGATGGCCGTCTGGGACAAATATTCCAAACCGGCCGGCTTCAAAATAATCGGAGCGGCCATAAGCCTTGCCAACAACACCCTCTACGGAAACAAAGCGATCAAGACCCTACCCGACTTCAAAGGCGTCAAAGCCAGGGCATCGGGGCGGACCCAGACCTCGGCTTTGAAGGCCCTCGGCGGGAGTCCGATAACCCTATCCATAGCCGAAGTGGAAGATGCCCTCTACCGCGGCACGGTCGATGCCATTACCACGAGCAAGAGTTTTGGCGCCGAGCGGGGTTTGCTCGACCTCTGTAAATTTGCTTCCGTATGGCCGGTTACTCCGGTCTTCGCCCAGTTTATCGCCGTCAACGCCAAGGTTTGGGATAAGCTGCCCCCGGCTATCCAGGGAGGCCTCTTAAAGGCAGGGGCGCAGGTTACCCGGGAAATGGCGCCGGTTGTGGAACAAATGGAGATTTCCTACACGCTCTGGATTCGCAGCAGCAAATGTCAGTTAATCACACCCGAACCAACTGAAGTTAAAAAGGCGATGGACCTGATGCGCCCGGTGGTCAAGGAATGGCTGGATACAGCCGGGCCTTACGGCAAAGAAGTTTTACGCATTGCCGGAGCTCATGCCAACGGCCCATCAGCCGCTTTCATCGCCGAGATGGCCAAATAAAAAAAGATTCGGCTGTTTTGGGAAAAAGAGCCTGACCCTTCCGGTTGGGGTTTTTGTTTGGTCGCAAGCTCAAGGGGAATTCCTTAGAGCCTTCTGATTTTGGGAGGTTTCCAGGAAATCCTGCGGCGGAGGAATGATCGGCATGGGTCAAATATGGCGGTGGATTGAAAAAATTGCCGACGGAGTCGGTTATTTTACCGGGTATATTCTCCTCGGGATTATCACCCTCACCATGGCCGAGGTGGTAACCCGGTATATTCTCCACCAGCCTTTGATCCTTTGCGACGAGTTCGGCGGTTACAGTCTTTTCGCCATTACCTTTCTTGGCCTGGCCTATTGCGCCAGGGAAAAGGGGCACATCCGCATCACCTTTATTATGGAAAGGTTGCCGGCCAGGGTGTCCGGGAGGATCCGGATCATCACCCTGGCCCTGAATCTGCTCTACATCGGCATTGCCGCCAAAGTAAGCTGGGATTTTTGGGTCCTTTCTATCCAGCGCCATATGAAATCCAATTCCTGGCTCATGACTCCTTTGCATTGGCCCCAACTGGCCCTCCCCCTTGGGTGTTCCCTCTTCTTTTTAGTGCTCCTGGTTCAGATGGTCAAGACCATCAAGGATGTAAAAGCCGGGTTGAGAGTGGAAGAGGAGTCCGGTGAGGATTTTTAGGGAGAAGGAAGGGCATAAAATAATAATGAGGGAGAAACCGTAGTGAGCCCTGAGTGGATAACCTTTCTACTGATTGCGGGATTGCTGATTCTTTTGGGCCTCGGAGTGGAAATTGCGGTGGGCATGGGAATCATCGCTTGCGTGAGTCTGCTGATTCTCGACAAACCTTTGATCCAAATAGCCTGGTCGGCATGGGAATCGCTCAATTCTTTTACCCTCTTGGCTATGCCGCTGTTCATCTTCATGGGGGCGGTATTTTCGGGCAGCGGCGCTGTCCAGGCTCTCTTTGGAGCGCTGGATAAATGGGTCGGCTTTTTGCCCGGAGGATTGGCTTCCGTCGTGATCGCAGCTAATGCCGTCTTTGGCGCCATTTCCGGCTCCAGCGTTGCGGCGGCGGCCACATTCAGCCTGATCGCCTACCCGGAGATGGAAAAACGAAACTATGCCCCCAAGCTGTCGATTGGCTCCATTGCGGTGGGGGGGACCCTGAGCGTTCTCGTACCGCCGAGTTTGATCCTGATCGTCTATGGTTCCTGGGAGAACCAATCGGTGGCCCGACTCTTCGCCGCCGCCATGGTTCCGGGTTTGATCCTCTCTTTGCTTCTGCTCCTCACCGTGATCATCTGGGTCAAAATCAATCCCGCTTTGGCTCCGCGACCCCCCAAATTTACGTGGAAGGAGAGGATTCTGGCCGTCAAACAGCTGCTGCCCTGGCTGGCAGTCATAATTACGGTCATGGGTTCCATCTTTGGGGGCCTGATGACGCCCACGGAGGCTTCCGCCCTGGGGGCGGTCCTCTCCCTGGCAGTAGCGTGGGGATACGGGAACTTGAGTTATCAGGTTGTCAAGAATAGTTTTTTAACAGGGGTGCGGGTTACGGCCATGATCGGTTTTATCATCTTTGCCGCCCGGCTGCTTTCCTTCGGCTTCCAGGATATGGGGGTTACGCAAAAGATGTCTTCCGCCATCCTAAGTCTCGGCCTGGGGAAATACGGCATTATGCTCTTCTTAGTGGTCCTTTATCTTATCCTGGGAATGTTTTTTGATTCCATGGCCATGATGCTGCTCACGCTGCCGTTCGTGATGCCGGTGCTGACGAACCTCGGGTATGACCCCATCTGGTGGGGGGTGACCTTTGTGGTTCTGGCCGAGATTGGCTTGATTACCCCGCCCTTCGGTTTGAACCTGTTTACGATCCACGGCGTCCTCCCCCGCTTTTCCGTGGTTTTCATCGCCAAGAGTTCCCTGCCCCTGTTAGGATCCATGATGATTATGGTGTGGCTCCTGATTTTCTTCCCGAAACTTGCCCTTTGGCTGCCGAAGGTGTTGTATTGAAAAGATGCTTTGCCGATTGGCTTATTAGCGAAATGGACTGCGAAAAGGGAAAAAGATGTTAAGGCCATTAAGCCTGCGGGTAAACGGAGAATCCCTTCAGCTTTTAGTCGAGGAAAGCGAAACCCTCCTGGACACCCTCCGGGATCGTCTCTTTCTAACCGGAGCCAAGCGCGGATGCGGCGAGGGCCAGTGCGGGCACTGCACGGTTATTTTGAATGGGAAGGCGGTTAACAGCTGCCTGACCCTAACTCTTGAGGCGGATGGCGGGGATGTCCTGACCATTGAAGGCCTGGCCCGGGGAGATACCCTTCACCCGATCCAGAAAGCGTACGTGGAAGCAGGAGCCATCCAGTGCGGGTACTGCACTCCGGGCATGATCATGGCCATCTATTCGCTGCTCGAGCAGAATCCGCAGCCCAGCGAGAATGAAATCCGGGAAGGGATAAAGGGAGTCATGTGCCGGTGTACGGGTTATTACAAAATCGTCGAGGCGGTTAAAATGGCGGCAGCGGTGGTGAAAAAACATGGGTAAAGCAGGCTTTATTGCCCTTCAGAATGTCGTAGAAGTTGGCCGTCTCATGACGAAAGGCTCCGGGGCTTGGCTCATGGCCGGGGGGACAGACCTTCTGGTTCTCGAGCGCAACCGCCTGATCCATCCTTCATCTATTTTATACCTGAAAAGCATCCCCGGCCTGGCCGGGATCCGTCCGGGAGAGGGGGGCGGACTGCGCATCGGCGCCCTGACTACCCTAAATACGGTGGCTAACGACTCTTCGATAAAAAAGCATTTTCCCATCCTCGCCCAGGCCGCTTCTTCCGTGGGCTCGCCCCAGATCCGCAATAAGGCAACCCTCGGCGGCAACATCTGCCTGAACAGCCGGTGCTGGTTTTACAACCGTTCCCCTTTCTGGCGGGCCGAATATCCCGAGTGCCGCAAGGCCGCGGGAGGAAATAAGTGTTACGTTGTGCCCGCCAGCCGTAAAGGTTGTTTCGCTCTCCAATCGGGAGATACGGTGGGGCCCTTATTGGCCCTTGGTGCTAAACTGCGACTGGTTTTAGGCGCCAAAGAGCGGATTCTGGACATTGAGGATTTTTTCCTGGGGGATGGGATTCGCTACTTGGCTTTAAAACCCGCTGAAGTCCTGGCCGAAATCTTTCTTCCTCCGCCGGCGGGAAAAGGCCTTTTTATCAAGTTTCGCCCCCAGAATAATCTGGATTTTGCTACCTTCACCCTATCCATAGTGCTTTCCGAGAAAGGTGGCGGGACCCGCATCGTGGTCGCCTCCGTGGCCAGCAAGCCCCTCCGCGCCCGCCAAGCGGAAACCATGCTGGAGAAGGGAACTTCAGCGGCAGAGGTGGCCCAGCAAGTTGTGAAGGAGCTGCCCTTAGTCTCCTTTGTCCGCGGGTCGGTGGATTTCAAAAAACAGGTCCTGGCCGCCTATATGACCGAGGCCATGGTAGCCTTAAGGGGCGAAGGATTAAAATAGGATGATAATCATCCATTTACGCAGGTCCCCTGCCCCGGCAAGAGGGCATCCGGCTCGCCAAAAAAGGCAGTTTTCCCTCTATGCCCAATGCGGGCTTCTGCGGTTTTCAGCCAGGCCATCCCTTTCCCCCCGCGTCTCTTGGCGGAAACGGAGGAGGATGGTGAAGGGAAGGCAAATCCCGGCCGTTTTTGTCTTCGCCGGATGCCCTCTTGCCGGGGCAACGTCAAAGCGGGTCCAAACCATCAACTAAATGGGAGATGATCCAGATAAGAAAGAGGCGATGGAACAGTTCCATATCATTGGCAAGAGGGTCAATCGTCCGGACTCGATAGAGAAAGTCAAGGGGCAGGCCAAGTTCACCGCCGACCTTATCCTGCCGGGAATGCTCACCGGGAAAATCCTGAGGAGCACCCGGCACCATGGACGCATCCTCCACTTGGATGTTAGACCGGCCCTGAAGGTCCCCGGCGTCAAAGCGGTCATCACGGCCAAGGATTTGCCGCCGGTGGTCTACGGTTTTGGGGACCGGCGGGCGGACATGACCGTCTTCGCCGCAGACCGGGTCCGCTACAAGGGCGATGAAATTGCCGCGGTGGCGGCCGCCGATGAAGACGCGGCTCAGGAAGCGTTGGGCCGCATTGTTGTGGATTACGAAGATCTGCCCGCTGTCTTCGATCCCGAAGAGGCGTTAAAGGAGGGCGCCCCCCAGCTGCACGATGATTCGCCCAACAACATCGGGACCCGGATCAAGATTGACAAGGGGGACATGGACCGGGCGCTAACTGAGGCTTATTTAGTGCGGGAAGATCGTTTCGATACCCAGCGGGTCCATCAGTCCTATGCCGAACCCTATGCCTGTTTAGTGGACTGGGATGCCGCTGGCAAGATCACCGTTTACACCGGAACCATGAACGCTTCCGGGATCCAGATTATGCTATCCCGGGTTCTCAAGGTGCCGGTCGGCCGGATTCGGGTCATCCAGTGCCACACCGGAGGATCCTTCGGCAGCAAGGTAGTCCTGAATTCAATCTATCCCGCCGCGGCCGTTTTGAGCAAACAGACCGGACGGCCCGTGAAGATGGTTTATACCCGGGAAGAAGAATACTTTGCCAGCCGTCCCCGGTATGCGGGACGATATTACGTGAAGACAGCCGTCAAAAAAGACGGGACCATCCTGGGGCGGGAGCTGAACTTCTTTTATGATGCCGGAGCTTATTGCGACATGGCCGCGGCCATGATCATCGTCTGCTCCCATCGCAACGACAGCGTCTACCGCATTCCGGCCATCCGGACCGATGCCAAGCTGGTTTACACCAATAAAAGCCCGGTGGGGGCTTACCGCGGTTATGGCAATCCCCAGAATACGTTTGCCTTCGATTCGCAATTAGATATGATTGCCGAAGATCTCGGGATGGATCCTGCGGAACTACGGCTGAAGAATGCCACCCGTCCCGGCGACGTTACGGTCCATGGCTGGAAGATTTCCAGTTGTGGACTTGCCGAGGCTATCGAGCACGTGGTAAAAGATTCTGGCTGGAGGGAAAAACGGGGGAAAAGGCGGGAGATCAGAAAGGGGATTGGAATGGCCTGTACGATCCATGAAGTGGACGACCGCCATTCAGATAGCTTTGCCGGGAGCAACGCCCACGTAGAGATCCTGCAGGATGGCGGGGTGGTCATTTACTCCGGCGAGGGAGAATACGGCCAGGGCCGCGACACCACTTTTTGCCAGATGGCGGCTGAGGTTCTAAATGTGGACCTTGATTCCGTCCGCATTTTTTTGCCGGATACGGATATCACCCCGTATTCTCTAGGCCCCTGGGGGTCGCGGGTTACCTATTCCGGCGGGATCGCTGTGGTTCGGGCGGCCGAAGAGGCCAGGCGCATCCTCTTGCAGGAAGCCGGTGACCTGCTGGAAGCGAATCCGGCTGACCTGAGCATTCAGGAGGGGAAGATCTTTATCAAAGGCGTTTCCCAGGCCAAAACCACCGTGGGCGAGGTGGCCCATTTTGCCCTCATGCGCCAGAATGGAAAACGAATCCGGGGAAGCGGTCAGGACGAGCCGGCAACCACCAAGATGGACCCCACCAAACAGACCAGCCCCTGCTCAACTTATTCCTTCGCCTGCCAAGCCGTCGAAGTGGAGGTCAATGAACATACGGGCGAGGTCAAGGTCCTGAAAGTTTGGACGGCCAATGACGGCGGCAACATTATCAATCCCGTTGGCGCCGAAGGACAGATTGAAGGCCAGGTGCTCCAGGGTTTGGGTTTTGCCAAGACAGAGGAGATGATCTACCGCGATGGACATTTATTGAACCCGGATTTCATGACCGCGGGAACGCCCGGGCCTTGGGATGGACCGCCGTTGGATATCTATTTCACCCGGACTTACGATCCGGCGGGACCTTTCGGGGCCAAGGGTGTAGCCGAGGTTGCCGCGCCTCCCACGGCGGCGGCCCTGGCCAATGCGGTATATGACGCCACCGGAGTACGGGTGAAAAAGCTGCCTTTATCCCCGGCAAATGTTCTGGCGGCCATCAACGAGCACAGAAAACGGAGGGATTGAAACGGGAGGGATAAAGGCGAAGAGGGCCATAGGGGAATGAGATTTTTTCCGATCATCATT
>CAZIDC010000150.1:0-5531 GCA_964537885.1 uncultured Syntrophaceae bacterium
AGATTATTAATTTTATTCACGCTCTGCTGGGTTATGCGGACCGCGTCGTTGCGAAATTCCGGGTTGTCGAAGTGAAGCGGCAGATTTTGAACTGTCAGGGAAAGGGTGGAAGCCAGATTTTTCAGATCGTGCATCAGGAAGGCCGACATGGTCCGGAAGGCTTCGATCTCCCTCATCTCCCTGAGATCCCCCGAGAGCTTCAGATTCAAAAGACTGGCAGCCGTCTGATCGGCGACCGTCTTCAGCAAGTCAAAGTCTTCTATCGAGAAGGAATCCCGCCCCACTTTATCGCCGAGAGTCAATACGCCCAAAAGCTTATCGCCGGCCATCAAAGGCAGGCAGTGCCGAACGCGAGCCTGTTGGAAAAGGTCTCCATCGGATCCGTCCTTCTCCTTCATCCAATTCTCCGGCCAATAGTCGTAATCAAATGGAAGCTTTTCCCGGCGCATTATTTTTATTAGTTCCATAATATCGTTTTTGATATGGGGACCCTTCGTCAGTTGTCTTTCCGAAAAAACCGTGCTCCCCCCGAGTTCCAAACTTTCCTTGGTCTCGTCCGAAAGCCAGATGGTCACCGATAAAACATCCAGGGTTTGGGAGATCATTTTGGCAACGATCGCGCAAAGGTCTTTGATTTCCAGAACCGAGGTCGTCTGCTGGGTGAAACCTGACCACTCTTTCCGGTAATCATAAAGGGGGCGCTTGAAATGACGGCTAACAATAATTTTCATGCGCTTGCGCAGCCGATCGGACAAAAGAAAAACCAATAAGCCGAGGAGGGCCAAAAAGATAAAGAAGGCTCGAAAGGGGATACTCTGGCCGGCGTCGAAATAAGAGGCGATTTTGGCCAGAACCCCGACGGCGATCAAATAAACCCCTATAAACAAAACGGCGAAGGAATTATAAAGGAGTGAGTGGGAAAGGTAAAATTCAATATTTAACAGACGCGCCCGGGGGAGCGATTTTAAAATGAGCGCGCTGGCTATAATAAGCGCACCCATATTCACAATGAGAAGATCTAAATCGAGAGAATTGAATAACAGTGTCTGGCTGGCTACGTAGATTCGGGCTCCGAAAAATCCTCCGACCCCCAAAACGACGAACTTAATCTGCCAGCGCATACGGCCGGTGGAAGCGCGCAGTGTCCTTTCCAGGTTCATCAGGATGAGGACCGCGCTAATCAAAAAGACTAAATGGAAGAAATAACCCGACCAATTTATTCTGATCAGCCAATCGGCGGAAGGGGTCTGAAGCGGCTCGCCCAAAAAGAAAGCCTGGCCGAAAATCGTCACCGAACTTAAGGGCAGGATAAAAACAGGGAGAATCAGCCATTTCCATTTGGCAATAAATTCCCGGTAATCCGACCTCCCAAAGGCCATGCTGAAGAGCAGCCAGATTCCCGGGATAAAGGCCGCAGCCATAAACCTAAACCGCTGCCAGTAAAGGATCTCCGGGCCTGAGGTTGCCTGGAAGCTGAGGCCGACCAATAAAGCCTCGACCGTTAGGGCGGCCATCCCGATGGCCAAAATGCGGTGGACAAAGGATTTCCAGTCCCGGAAAAGCACGAAACCGGCAAGGGCGAGGCTAAAAATGGCGGCGATGAAAGATATTATTGCCATTGAAACCGTTTACTTGGGTTGCTTGGGTTACTTGGGTTAAAGTTGCGTGTTGCGAGTTGCGGGTTTCGTTTGTCTGGTTTACCCCTTGCGCTCTCGCGACTTGCGACTTACGGTCACTCCGGTTACTTGGGTTGGTCCTTTTATTCTATTTCCTTTCTTCTTTCAGTCCTTTTTTCCGTTTTTCTGAGGAATAAAAGGATTATCCCCAACAAACCTAATGCCGGAATATAAAAAACGAACCCCCCTGATTTATGGAGAAACCCTCCGGTAATGAACCTTTCATCCACATAAACGGCCAGCAAAGAAAGGGTCACGATGCGAATCCCATTTTTAATAATAGTAATGGGTATAATCGACAGGATTAAAACAGCCTTTCTCCACCCCGTTTTGAGAAAAAAGTGGGCCGCCAGGAAACTGGTGATAAAAAGGGCCAGGCTGGAGCGGATCCCGCTGCATTGTTTAGCCACTTCTATGCTGATATTCGGCAACTGGAAGGTGAACCCATCCCGGGAAACCGGTACACCAATAACTTGAAAAAGGACATAGGTAACTTCCGTCGATCCCACCTGCAGAAGATAAATTACTTCATCCATCAATACAGTGGGGATCGGAATCATGAAAGCGAGAAAAAGGAGGGGGAAAATGGCCAGCCGAAAAGCCCGGTACCCATAGGAGAGGGTGAAAGCTCCTATCCAGAATACTACTCCGGCGAGGGTTATGATTGCCGCATAATCATTTTGACTCAACGCCTGCTTTTGCCCTTTGGCAATCAGGTACAGCAAGACTCCAAACAGTAATAAAATGATTCCCATTCTATAGGAATCATCCACTTCCCTGAAAAGGTTTTTCCTTTCCCAATAAATAAGGCAGATGCTTACCAGGGGAATCAATGTAATGTGGGAGTAGTATTCGCCGCGGGCAGCAGAGCCGAGAAGATCCCGCAGCGGTCCATAAACCATCCCGGCTCCCACGATAGTCAGAACAAGGAAAATTACGTTTCTTTTATTGATGTAGCCCACAACCCCTACCCCTACCCCCTACACCCCACACCCTCTCCCTCATTCCATTATTTCCTTTTCCATTCTTTCCTTGCACCTTACGGCTCTTTTGTATTTTGCACTTTTCAATTTTCATTTTGCATTGATTAAGGTTTTACCCCCCTCCCGCCCCCACGCCTTACGGGTTTTATTCACTGAACTGTCCTGTATCAATCCACTCTTTTTTCAGGATGGACCAGAAGTCCTCGGCCAGTCCCTTCAGAATGTATTCATACGGCAGCCAACCACAGCCGTCTTCTCCCCATTTCTTGCCCCAGGAATTCCTGATCAGCAGCGCGCCGGTTGTCTGGACTTTTCCGCTGCGATTCTTGATCTTCATTTTGTCATCATAGCCGGCAGCCATGATGGCATGGCCCCCTTCCAACCTTTCCTTAGGGGAAGGAAAAGGGATTTGCCCGGTTTTTTCGGCCTGCTCGATGGAATTATAAACCGTGAATCCGAACATCGCCGGATGGCCTTTGCTAAGGTAGGTTTTAACCTTGTTTAAAAGCTCTTCGGGTTTTGTCCGCGGTGGATCATGCCGGAAATATTTTAGAGTCTGGTAATTCCGGGCGAAACCATAGCAGAAAGCCGGGGGTTCCCTATCAAACAATTTTTCCTCATCACTGTACGGCCAGTATTCTTCCGGCGGGACTCCAAAGAGCACCATCGCCCCCATCGTTGTCCGCAGGTAGGCGCCGGTGTCACCCTTAATTTTCATCAAATTCCGCGTTATTTTATAGAGGAAAAGTCTGGAAGCATCGGTATGGCGGCCAAATGATTTCCTTTCATAATATTCGATGATCCCTGCCCCCGCGTGAGCAGTGCAGGAACCCAACCGTCCCTGGTCCTCCACCGGGGAACACCATTCCCGAAGATCAACTGAATTAGGCAGGCTTTTGGCTCTCGGCTCTCCTTTAGGACAAAGAACAGATTTTACCGCTTCTGTATTTTCGGTGTAATCCCGGAAATCCGGATAATCCGGAATCCAACCCATTCCATATTTTCCGCTTCCGCTAACTCCCATCTTTTGATCCTTAATCATAGACCTGGCTCCTTTTTCCTCGTTCCTTGCCGGGTCGGACCAAGCAAGGTGATTTGAATTCAATCAGATAGATCCCAATGACCGCTTCTCTTTGCGCCTGTTTCTGAACCCTGTTTCCTGCATCCTTTTCCTTCCCCTCTCGATTTTCTCCTTACGGTCTTATAACGCCTTCTTATCCACTTTCCCATGGGAAGACTTAGGTAGAAACTTTCTAAATTCCACATATTTGGGGACCATAAAAGGCTCCAGATTGTCCGTACAGAATTTTTTCACCTGCTCCTCGCTCATTTCTTTACCATCCCGGCACACAATAAAAGCCTTTATCGCCTGCCCGAAAATTTCATCCGGCACGCCGACAACGGCTGCCTCGGCAACATCCTTTATTTCGCATAAGGCATTTTCAATCTCTTTCGGGCTGACCCGTTCCCCTTTGGTTTTGATCATGTCATCTTTGCGGGCAACGAAGTATAAAAAACCCTCATCATCTTTCTTGAAAAGATCGCCCGTGTGCAGCAGCGCTTCTCCACGGTATCTCCCGGTACGAAAGGTTCGAGATGTGCCTTCGGGGTCATTCCAGTATCCTTGCATGACATTCAAGCCGCGTACGACCAACTCCCCAACCTCGCCGGCCCTGACTTCCCGTCCGTTCTCATCAACGATGAAAACTTCTTCGTTGGGTATGGGTATGCCTACCGAGTCCGGCCTTCGATCCAATTGGTCCGGTGGGAGTAAGGAAACACGTTTACATTCCGTAAGTCCATACATGGAATAAAGTTTTACTTGGGGGAAAAGAGTTTGCAGCTTTCTTATATGAACAACGGGGAGATAGGCAGCCGTATTGGTGATATAGCGCAGGGAGCCGAAATCAAATCTCGACAGACTTTCCATCTGCAACAGGATTGCCGCCATAGTAGGGACAATCGGAAACCCTGTGGCTCGCTCAAAAACCAATTTTTCAATGATCTTGTACGGAAAAGCGAAGGACTTCTCCAGCACAACCGTTCCGCCAAAATAATAGGCCATCAGTATTTGGTAAAGTCCGTAGTCGAAGGAAAGGGGCAGCGCATTCAGGATGATATCGTCTTCAACATTCTCCAGATACTGCGTGATGCTTCGAGCTGCAGCAACCATGTTATAGTGAGCCGACATCACTCCCTTTGGCTCTCCGGTCGAACCTGAGGTATAAATGATCGTAGCAAGATCAACGTCGATGCCACCGGTTGAACGCGCAATGGGCGAATCCTCAACCCGCGAGAAAAGATCTCCCCAAACGTTCTGGGCAATCCCGGATGCATCTATATTAAAGGGAGAAGTGGGCTTTTCAATCCAGATGATGTGACGAAGATCGGGGGTTTTGTTTAGCGCCTCATTGATGATTTTAAACTTATTCCCATGCGTGATAATAGCCCGTGCTCCGGAATCCTTAAGAATATAGTTGAGTTTCTTTGACTTCATGGTCGGGTTCAGTATGACGAAGATAGCGCCGGCCTTCAGAACCCCGAAAAGGGAAATTACACACTCGGGAGAATTATCAAGGAAAATAATAACCCGATCCTGCCTTCCGATACCCATATCCACCAATGCGGCACCAAGCCGGTTGGCCGAATCATTTATCTGTTGATACGTCAAGCGCTGGTCCCCGCAAACCAAAGCGGTTTTGTTTGGCAATCGAGCGGCAGAATTTTCTAAGAAATCCTGGACTAAAAACAAGTTCATTGGGTTACTTGGATTGATGAGAAAAGAAGGGTGTCGGATATCGAGTTACTGGTTACGGGTAGCGTACTCCATGTTTCACTCTTTCCTTTAACCTATAACCTATCGCCTATTACC
>CAZIDC010000150.1:5631-6984 GCA_964537885.1 uncultured Syntrophaceae bacterium
ACCTATCGCCTATTACCCATCGCCTTTATGATTTTTCACTTTACATTTTGCATTTCTTATTTGCGCCCTTCGCTCTCACGCATCACGCCCTTGCGCCCTCATGTTTTTGGCACCGTTGGCGGCATTTGACGGAGATGCCAGGTAGCTTGTTCTTTGCCCTTAAAGTCCCTAAAAACACGGTCGATTTGTTTCTGCTCAAAACCCAAGGCGTTGGCTACATCATCAACAGGTATATTTTTTTCATAAGCGTAGAGCAAGAAATCCAGCATCTCATAATCCAGGCAGAAATAGAATTCCTTGTCAGTTACTGGAAGGCTATAAGTATCCGGACTGGGAGGACGTTTGATGATCTCTTCAGCCACCCCCAAGTGCCTTGCCAATTGATAAACTTGGGTCTTATATAAATGGGCTATGGGTTCAATGTCTACTCCTCCGTCTCCGAATTTCACGTAAAATCCCTGTGCAGCTTCTGTTTTATTGGTTGTTCCTGCCACAAGATAGTTATTTTTTTCAGCGTAATAGTAAAGTTGAATCATTCTGACCCGTTGCTTCATATTTTGAAATGCAGAAATCTCCATCCATTCTTTGCCCGAGAGCCTCTTACTCTGTCTCCTTCCACTTTTATCCTCAATGGTAATGGAATGATAATTCAATCTATCTTTCTCCAGGAGGTTCTGGGGAAGGGTAACGTGGAATTTATATGTATCATCAAACTCCGGGAAAATGCCGTTAATCACGGCATTTCTCTTTTTATAAACCTGCAACGAGTCCAAATACTCGGTAATCTCGACTTTGACCGAGTCAATCCCCATCTTTTCTGCTTGTTTTAGCCCATATTCCAAGCTCACGGCATTAGAATCTTTCTCAGGAAGAAATAGCCCGAGAACTTTTTCTCTGCCCAGCGCAAGTACGCAGAGTTCAGCAACGACGGCGGAATCAATACCCCCGCTCAGCCCGATCACGGCCCCTTTGCGCTTGAAATTTTTGAAGGCCATTTCGTGGATAAAGGCCGTAGTTCGACTCATCTCTTGGGGGGCATCAATTTTCAACACCTCTTTGGAAAATTTCACTTCAAGGCCACCGCCTTTCTTTGCAAGTACCTCACAACATTTGAGATTGAGTCAAGGTTTTCGGGTATCAACTCTTCATCTTCCATTTGAATACGAAACGTCTCCTCAAGAAACGCCACGAGTTCCAGGATCCCCGTTGAGTCAACGATTCCCTTTTCGAGGAAGGAAGTATCCTCTTCCAACTTTCCATCTTCCCCAAAAAGAAAGTTCTCAACGACAAACTTTCTCACTATAGTTTTAAAATCCATTCCCACCCCTCTGGTTATTTGGGATTAAGCAGTCG
>CAZIDC010000151.1:0-6976 GCA_964537885.1 uncultured Syntrophaceae bacterium
CGTCGTCCGTGGGGATGGAAAACCCGACGCTCACCCCCGGCAGAGCCGCAAGGAGGTCTAGATCCCGGCACACCAGGGGCGAGCGGGTTAAAATGTCCATCCCCCAACCCATCCCCCCGAGAATTTCTAAGCATTGCCGGGTCAGGCGATATTTCAGTTCCGCGGGCTGGTAGGGATCGCAGACGCTGGAGAGCAGAACCCGACCGGGGCGCTTTTTTCTCTGGAGCTCGGAGCGCAAAACCTCGGCCAGGTTGACCTTCACCTCCACAAACGCGCCCCAGGGGGTCTGACGGTGGTGGCGGGCATATTTGCGCATGAACACGGCATAGCAGTAGCGGCAGCCGTGCCCGCACCCCAGATAGGGGTTGATCACGTAATCCACGCCCGGGATTTTGGACCTGACCAGCGCGGTCCTGGCGGTTATTGCCGTCACCTGCACGGGATTTAGGGAGGCGGTTATGGAAAGTCCCTGCCTTGGCGCTGCTTGCGGGGCAGCCCCCGGGGTTTAATTTCGGTCTCTACAAGGATTATATAAGATTTGGGACTTCCAAAAAAGAGTTGGGGGTAGGAGAGTTGGCGGCAGGGGAAAGGAGATGAACGGGGGCCCGGAGGGCCCCCGCTGGATTTCTCTGAGGAAACTACTTTTCTTGCCGATCAAACAGGTAGGGAACTTATAAGAAGCTAACCTATCTGGATGTTCATGCCCTCTGCTGTTACTTTAACAATAAAGCGAGAATGGCTCTTGGCTTCTCTAAGAAAATCCGGATCAATATTATAGACTTTGGCAAGTTCATCATCCTGAGCCACCAAGACTTGTTTATTTCTCCTCTCTCCTCTGATTCTGAATATCAAGTAGTTATAATAACTCCAAATAAAAAATATCACCATTATAATTAAGACCGCCAGCCCGCCACCTTGTATGACTTTTAAGAATTCGTAAAACCCAGCCTGCTCAATCAGTTCCTGGTATAATAATTTAACACCGAATGCCCATAAGATAAAGGTGACAATGGGCATAAAAAGATATACGTAGACACTCCACAATACTGTGGTAAGGCTCCACTCAGAGAACAACCGAAGTTTAGATTTTACTTCGGGTCGATCGACGATTGGATATGGATCCCTCTGTCCGGGCTCATCCATTTCGAGGTAACCCCTTTTCTTTTAAAGATGACGTTAATTAAGCCTTCAACCGCGGCCAGCGCGCTTATTATCCAATAAAAGGCGGGATACCAAATAATCCAGAAATAGTATTTGGCCATCAACCCTTTCTCATAGACCCTGTCAATCATAAAACTCGTCAGATAGCAAGTCAAGCAGAGCAAAGCCAAAATGGCGCCTGGCCAGCGGGGGAAAACAGGATCAATGCTCGCGGCCAAACTATAATAGATGGTGTTGATGATGGGCACGTGGGTTTGGATATATTGGCTTTGGCAGAGGAAACTGAAAAAAATGGTGGTCAGCCAATAAATGACGAGGAAGGTGAAAGAAACGGCCCACAAAGTCCCCAAGGAATATTCCACATAAACTGGCCATAAGCGCCGGTAGCGCCGATCAAACCAGACATTGAAATGCTTCTTCAATACTTCAATGCCCCCTTGAGCCCAGCGGACTCTCTGGCGCCATAAACCTCTGACGGTTTCGGGAACCAGGACCCAGCCCAGGGCCCGGGGTTCATACCTGATATCCCAGAACTTTTTCTGCAATTTCCAGGTAACGTCAATATCTTCGGTCACCGTATCGGGGTCAAAGAGGCCACAGGAGATCAGGGCGCTTTTGCGGTACGCGGCCAGCACTCCCGAAACCGTGAGGATTTTCCCCAGGATGCGCTGGGTTCTTTTAATCAGCCCGATGACGTTGGAAAATTCCCCCACTTGAATTTTGCCCAGCAAGGTGGTGCGATTTCTCACCCTGGGGTTGCCGGTAACCGCCCCCACCCGGGTACTGGTGACAAAGTGCCAGGCAAAGTAGCGGAGGGCGTCTTTATCAAGGAGGCAATCGGCGTCAATCACCAACAGGAATTGCCCTTTGCTGAGAAGGATGCCGGTATCCAGGGCGACGGATTTACCCATATTAGGCTCTAAGTGAATGACCTTGAGCCATTCACTATTCTCAGCGACCAGCCGGTCGAGTATGGCGCCGGTAGCATCGGTGCTGCCGTCGTTAACTACTATTACTCCATAGTCGGGATAATTGAGGTCTTTTAAATTGATAATCGTCTCTTCGACAATGTCTGCTTCGTTATGAGCAGGGATTATAATAGAAAAGTAGGGCAGATTTTCAGAGAGAGGCGGGTTCTTTTTCTCCCAGTGAAATTTGAACGTTAATCCGCCGATGATCCAGACGATTCCCATATATAATGGGTAAAGAAAAGCGAAATAACTAAGTATGCTTATAAAATCCATAGGCTTCCCTTATTAGCGATCTTTCACAAAAGATCTTCCTGATATTATTTCCGAAAGGTAATTATCATTTGGCTTGTTTTTAAAGACATCGTCTGGATAATAGGCAAGATTTTTAACCCCTATAGATAAGAGATAGCTCATTTCTCTTTTCAGGGACTCGTCTTTTATCCAGGTTTTGGTGGCCCAATCATAGGCTTGCAGTTTAAAAACGACTTTGTTATTCGCATTATATTTTTTGACTGCATCGAACAATGTTTGGAAGTAGTCTTTTTGACTGCTCCAGGAAGACTTTTTTTCCATGCTGGTATAGGCCATGATTACCGCGTAATCATAGTCCTTCACATAGGTGGAAAGATCCTGGCTGAACCAGGCCTTGGCGGCCGGGTTGGTAATCACTTCGCTATAAATGTTGCGGGCAATTTGGGCATCAGGCCGATAAATCTTCACGGTCTTTATCAGTTCCGCAATATAGCGATTGTAGGTTTCCGTCTTTAGATCGATCCATTGAGTTTTGAGGGGTTCATTTTTAACCGCATTTTCGGTCAATTCCGTCCCCAGACGCTGCTGGAAGGCCTGGGCGGCCGCGGGATGGAAGTCTTCTTCATCGGTAAAATAGGCGTCGTCCTGGAAGAGGATGCCGTCAAAGTTGACGTAGGCCGACAGGTCCCGGAAAATGCCTTTGGCTACCTCCAGGGAGCGGGGGTCAAAAGGCGACAGGCGGCGATACCAGGAAGTGGTAACGCCCTCCCGGCCCTTTTTGATTTCCCTGACTTTTAAACTCTCATTCAAGGCGGCATTGGGCAGTTCAAAAGCGGAAACCGGCATCCAGACAAACACCTTGATATCCCGGACTTTTATCCGATTTACCGCATGGCTGAGGAAATCCATGGAGACCGGCAGCGTGTGATTGTAGAAATAGAGGGAGCTGACATTGCCGGTTCCCTGGGTATCGCAATAACCTTGCAGAAAGACGGTGTTAACTCCCAGGATTTTCAGCCGGTCGATCAGCTTCCCCAGGTTTTGATCGCTCTCTTCATATGACTTGGGGTCAACGATGGTATCGAGGTCGATTTGCACCGCCCGGATCGGAGTTTTCTCTCTCAGGCCTTTTTCCAAATCCTCCAGGAAGGTCTGCACCCAATAGAGGTTGGCATAGGCGTAGTAACGGCTGATGCGGTCCAGATGATGGATATCGGAAAAGCCATGCTCCAGGGTTAAAAAGACATCAAACCCCAGCTTCTTGGCCTCTTCCAGAGCAATTTTATTGTAGGCGCCATAAGGCCAGGTCATAACGTGGGGCCGGAATTTCAACTTCTGGGCAAAAATATCCAAATTTTTCTTGAGGTCCTCCCGGATGCGGGTGCGAAACTCGCTTTCGGACTCATATTTTTTGGTTTGGTTATTGTAAATAAAGGTGTAGCCCGATTCTTCTTCGTTGCCGGCCGGATTACTCTTGACGTATTTGTGCAAGTCGTTGGAATGAGAGGCAATGGTCACCAATCCGGACGCGGCCACCTCTTTTATCTGGTCCCAATTCATGAATTCCTTGCCGGCATAAAAGCTCGGCTTTTTCCCGTCTATCCAGGAGGTCACTACGGATAAGACCGCAGGGTAACGGTAGAGCTTGAGGACCGGGAAAACGAATTTATAGAAACTCAGATAGGCGTCATCGAAAGTCAAAAGAATGGCTTTTTCCGGCAGTTTTTTCTGGCCTTTGGACGCGGCGATGACGTCCTGGGCGCTGATGAATTGATACCCGTGGGTCCTGAAGTATTCCAATTGTTTAATGAATTCGGCCCGGGTATTATCATCGTCCACGGCGGCCTTCTCAGGGATATCGTGATAAACGATGGAGATAAATTTCTCCGCGGCCAGGCCTGGTTGCACCGCAACCGTCAAAGCCAAAAACGAAGAAACAATGATTAACCTAAAAGTTCTTTTTAAAAGTAAAGAACGCACCCAGGACATGGACATAATTCCCATCATAGACTCTTGTGTCATAACCAACATTCCAAGTGAGAGCGAAAGTTTTCGACCAGATTAATTCCTGCTCGTAGGTTATCCCGGCAACCGGGTAGAAATTGTAATTTTGCTCTTTATAGACCCCGACGCGGGTGTAGAAAGTGGAACGGAGTTTCCGGCTGTACATATGGTAATGGATGAATTGAAACGCGGGTTTTACCAAGAATTGATATTCATGATTGGGGCTGAAATAGTCGACGGCAGACGGGTCCTTGCTGTAACGGTCATAAGAAAATTCGCCCCCCAGCCGGATTTTAAAGTCCGGCTCGTTATAGACGTTCTGATCGTAACGGATGCTGAAGTAAGGGTTGGTGTTGCCGTCGGTAAACCAGTTGGCGCCCACGGAGAATCCGTAGTCCCGCAGATCGCTCTCATGGTAGTCGAAATCGTAGAAGGCCTTCTTCGCTTTGACTCCGGCAACCCTGGCCCTGATGGGGATGTCCAGGCTGAAGGAATCAAAACCCGCCGCCATTTTTATCTTGTCTGCGGGGCGCCAATCCAGCTTGGTATAAGACCCGGCATCCCGTCCGCTGAGATAGTCAAAACCCACCGACTGGGTTAATTCCAGAGGCCGGAAAACCTTCCATTTTACCCCGAAGGCCAGGCGATCATAAGCAAACTTGACTCTGTTCCCGGTGTCCAGCTTTTCCCCGGTTCTCAAGTGGGTTATCTCAGAAAAGATCCTGAAGTAAGGGTTGACGGTGGCGGTGCCCTTGCCGGTAATCCAGAATTCGCTGGCCTTGCCGCCACTAAGTTCATTGATATATTTGATGTCTCCGGTAACTTCGTGCATATCTTCGACTTTTAAATCTTCATTCAGGTCGAGAACGTGCACATTGGTGGGATGTTTTTTCATCAATTCGTCGGACAAGGACCTGGCTTCGTATTTATAATTCAGTTCATTTAAGGTGCGGGACAGGCCGATCTGGGTTTTTACCTCTTTGGGATCCAGATTCCGGGCGATCTGAAATTCCTCTAGGGCCCGGCGGGGCCAGCCCCGCCAGTAATAAGTGTGGGCCAAGCCGGAGCGGATGCCGGCATTGAGTCCGGCTTGTTTGACCAGCTCGGAAAAGTATGCCTGTGCCTCCGCCAGTTTGTCCTGATAAATGAGATACCAACCCCAGGCCACCAGGGCTTCGTGTTTTTCCAACTCATTCAGCTTGCGGCGTTTCAGGAGATCGTCGATCTTGGGCCACATCCGATCGGCATCATCCCACTGACGAAGTTCGGTATAGGTATAAAAAAGACCCATGTATGTGTTATAAGGGTTGACCGGCCCCTTGTCCAGGGTGAGGAGATAAAATTTTACCGCCTCCCGGGGATGGCGCAGGTATAAATGGGCATCGGCCACCGCCTCGGTCACCCAATAAGGAACGGGCCGGCCCATCTGCTCGATGAGCTGGTATTGTTCCAAAATTTCCTTCATCCGTTCTTTCTTTCTTAAGGCCAGGATATAATCGCACCGGGCCCGGAAATTTTGGGGATCAGCCTGGAGGATCTTTTCCAAGATAAACAGGGAGAGGTCATACTCATCCCACTTCAATCGATCAACGGCCATATCTCCCTTTAGGGCCAACAATAACTCCTGGTCTTTAATGCCTTTATCTTTAGCATAATAGAAGGCCTGGCTGCTGGCTCCCAGTTCCTTCAAGATGTAAGTCTGCATTGAAGCCAAGGCAGGTTCGGGGATGGATCTTTTTTCTCGAGCATATAACAGGACTTTGTAGGCAGTGAGATAATCCCCTAATATACAAGAGGTATAGATTATTCCTTTAAATGCCTCTTCATCAGCATTGTTATAAGAAAAGGCTTTTTCATAGAAAGCCAGGGCTTTTTTATAGTCCTTTAACTCGAAATAGGCCTTGGCCAGATTTCGAGGCAGGTATTTAATCTTTTCCAACCTGGCTTTATGACTCTCGTAATATTTTATTGCCTGGGCATAAGATCCGGACCAGACCAGGGCCGTTGTGTAATCCGCCTTTAAAAAGTCATTGTCAGGCAATTCCCGCAAAGCGCTTTCCAATAGAGGAAGGGCTTCGCGGCTCTTCCCCTGCTTCATCAGGCTCACCGCCCGGCTATAATCCTCCTGAGCTTTCTGAATCATAGAGTTGCGGTTTTGGGCATAGGAGCAATCAGAAAGGGAGATAACCAGGATTGACCCTAATAAAATGACCGATGCGAGAATTCGGCAGGCTTTAATTCTCCACGACCATGAATTTGTTTGCATGATCCCCCCCTTATGGCTTAAAACATCTCCTCCGGACATAAGTCCTCCCCAAGACTTATGATGAAATTATGAGCCCAAATTCTCACACAAAGGCAGTTTTAATTTCTTTTGTCAGGTACTTAAATAGGCTCAGGTTCCTAGGAGAAAATTCTTCCAAACATATTGGCGCGGATAATAGCATATTCTTTTTTAAGATTGCAACATTTTTTCTTATCTAATTAAGCGTTTAGAAAGGTCCGATAACTCCTGGCAATTTGTTGGCCTGGGTTAGCCTAATTCGCTAAACAGACAGGAAAAATCTGGACATGGCCCCATGTATTTA
>CAZIDC010000152.1:0-6970 GCA_964537885.1 uncultured Syntrophaceae bacterium
GCCCCAATCATTGGCTCTTTATCCGCAAAGGCGTGGTGGCGCAATGCCCACAGGGGAAGAGACTGCCCGTCGCCGGAGAATAGCAGCTAACTAAAAAAAACTCTCTGGAGCAAAGGCCGGGGGCAGTCTTCCCAAACCTCCGGCCTTTTTTTTGCCGAAGAAATCAGAGAGCCATGGGATGAAAAATTTTATCAAAAAGGAGGGAAAAGGGTGGTGACGCCATCTTTTAGCGAATTTAAAAAACTGGCCGGCGAAGGCAATCTCATACCCGTTCAGGAAGAAGTGCACTTCGACTGGGAGACTCCGATCTCGGCCTACCGCAAGATCGACGACGGGACTTTTTCCTTTCTCCTGGAGAGCGTCGAAGGGGGGGAAAAGTGGGGGCGGTACAGCTTCCTCGGTTCAGGGCCTTCTCATCTTTTCCGGAGTAGAGGGGGGGAATTTGAGATCATGAAAAACGGGGAAGTTCTCCACCGAGGAAAGGAGAGAGACCCTCTTAGGGCCCTGCAAGAGTTCCTCGCGCAGTACCGGCCAGTGCTACCGGATCCCCTTCCGCGGTTTTTTGGGGGGGCGGTCGGTTGGGTCCATTATGACGCGGTCAGGTCTTTCGAGAAGATTCCTGAACTTATTCCGCAAGACGCAGCGCCTTACGAATGCTCTTTCATGATCACCGATACTCTGCTGGTCTTTGACAACGTAAAGCAGAAAATCAAAGTGATTGCCAATGTGCATCTGGACTCCACCCGTTCTTGGGAAATCGCCTACGGGGAAGCTCAACAAAAGATCGCAGGAATCGTAGCCAAGCTGCTGAACCCTGCGCCTCCTTCTTCCCGGGGAAAATCATCCCTGCCGCCTTCGCTTCGTTCCCATTTAAGCCGCGAGGAATTTGTGAAAGGGGTGGAAAAAGCCAAGGAGTATATTCAAGCCGGGGATGTCATCCAGGTGGTTCTTTCCCAGCGGTTCTCCACGGAGCTTGGCTGCGACCCGTTCGACATTTACCGCGCCTTGCGCTCCATCAATCCTTCCCCCTATCTTTTTTACATTAAGATGGGCGACGAAATTCTTTTAGGGGCTTCCCCCGAAGTGATGGTCCGCTTAGAGGGGGAAAAGATCGAACTCCGGCCGCTTGCCGGCACCCGCCGGCGGGGCCGGACTCCGGCGGAAGACCTGCAAATGGAAAAGGATCTGCTGGCCGACGAGAAGGAAAGAGCTGAACACATCATGCTGGTTGACCTGGGGAGGAATGATGTGGGAAGGGTGGCCGCGATCGGTTCGGTCGAAGTCACGGAATTGATGGGAGTAGAGCGGTATTCGCATGTCATGCACATTGTCTCCAATGTCCGGGGCCTTCTCGCCCCCGGGAAGAACGCCTTCGATGTCTTCCGGGCGGCTTTTCCGGCCGGCACAGTTACGGGCGCTCCCAAGATTCGAGCCATGGAGATTATCGAGGAGCTGGAGCCAGTCCGGCGGGGGCCCTACGCCGGAGCGGTGGGCTACTTCAGCTTTACGGGAAATATGGATACCTGTATCACCATCCGTTCCATCCATATCCAGGGAGGGGAAGCCAGCATCCAGGCCGGGGCGGGCATTGTTGCTGATTCTCAACCGGAAAAAGAGTACGACGAGACTCTGAACAAGGCTCAGGCCATCTTGCGGGCCATTCGGCAGGCCGAGGAGGGGTTGCCATGATTCTTTTGATCGACAATTACGATTCCTTTACCTACAACTTGGTTCAATACTTAGGGGAGCTGGGGGCCGCATGCCAGGTTTATCGCAATGACCAGATCAGCCTAAAAAGGATGAGGAAGATAAAACCAGAACGTATCGTTATTTCTCCGGGGCCGTGCACCCCCAAAGAGGCAGGGATTTCCCAGGAGACGATCTTGCAGATGGCCGGGCAGGCGGCCATTTTGGGGGTGTGCCTGGGCCACCAATGTATCGGCTCGGCTTTCGGGGGAAAGATCGTTCGGGCGGAACGCCTGATGCACGGGAAGAGCTCTTTTATTTATCACGACGGGAAGACCCTTTATGAGGGCCTTCCCCATCCTTTCCAGGCTATCCGCTACCATTCCCTCCTGATCGACAGGAAAACCCTTCCGGCTTGTTTAGAAATTTCCGCGGAAACGAAGGAGGGAGAAATTATGGGGGTGCGCCATAAAACATTGGCCGTCGAGGGGGTCCAGTTCCATCCGGAATCGATTATGACCCAGGGAGGGAAAGCCCTGCTGAAAAATTTCCTGAAATTGGGGGTGACATGTTAAAGCAGTTCATCGTTAAAGTCGTTGAGGGGCAGGATCTGAATGAAGAAGAGGCTTCGCAGGCCATGACCCACATCATGGAAGGAAAGGGATTGCCTACGCAAATCGCCTCGTTGCTTACGGCCCTCCGGATGAAGGGGGAGACAAAGGAGGAGATAACCGGGTTCGCCCGGACCATGCGGGCCAAAGCCGTCCGCATCCGCGCCCAATCCCCGGAAGGCGTGGTGGACACTTGCGGGACTGGCGGGGACAACTCCGGAACGTTCAATATCTCCACAACCGTCGCGTTTGTGGCCGCCGGCGGGGGGTTGACCGTCGCCAAGCACGGCAACCGCTCGGTTTCCAGCCGCAGCGGAAGCGCCGATGTTCTGGAAGCGCTGGGCGTGAATATCGCTAATCCTCCCCGGAAGGTCGAGGCCTGCCTCCAAGAACACGGCTTGGCCTTCTTATTCGCTCCTACTTTCCACCCGGCCATGAAGCACGCCCTTCTTCCCCGCAGGGAAATCGGGATTCGCACGGTCTTCAACCTCCTCGGCCCCCTGACCAACCCGGCCGCGGCGACCGTCCATCTTTTGGGCATTTATCGCGAGGACTTGATGAAGCCCATGGCCGAAGTGTTAAAAAACCTGGGAAGCAAGGCAGCCTTAGTCGTTCATGGCGCGGACCATTGCGATGAGATCAGCATCACCGGGGAAACCGCCATCTGCCAGCTTAAGGATGGAGTCATCGAGAATTATCAGATTTCGCCGGAAGAGGTTGGCCTTAAAAGGTCCAGTCTGGAGGCCATCCATGGCGGAACCCCCCAGAAGAATGGAGCCATCCTGCTCCAAATCTTCAAAGGGGAGTTAGGACCGCCCCGTGATGTCGTCTTGTTAAACGCCGGCGCTGTTTTTATGGCCGCCGGCAAAGTTAGCGATTTTAGAGAAGGGATTGCCCTCGCCCGGGACTCCATTGACTCGGGCCGGGCACTGCAGAAGCTTCAAGAGCTTATCCAATTTTCGAATCAGGCGGGGTAGAAAAATGTTTTTGGAAAAAATGGCTGCGTTAAAGAGGGAAGAGGTTAGAGAGAGAAAAAATTTATTTTCTTGGGCCGAAGGGCAAAAGAAAATTGCCGACCTTCCGGCACCGCGTGACTTCTTGGGCGCCCTCTCGAGGAGCGGCCCCATGGCCCTGATCGCCGAAATCAAACGGGCTTCGCCGTCGGCCGGGATTATCCAGGAGGGAGCCGACATTTTGGGGATGGCGAAAAAATACGAGGAGGGAGGGGCCAGCGCCATTTCCGTGCTCACCGAGGGCCGGTTTTTTCGGGGGGAACTCGGACACATCAAAGGAGTTAAGGACGGCGTTGCCCTCCCGGTTTTGCAGAAGGATTTCGTTATCGATTCATTCCAGATTTATGAAGGGAGAATGGCCGGGGCGGATGCGCTGTTACTCATCGTTGCCCTTCTTGAACGGGGCCCCCTTCGGGAGTTTGCCGAGTTGACCCAGGACCTGGGACTGGTTCCGCTGCTGGAGGTTCACGATGAAGAAGATCTGGAAAAAATTCAGGGCCTGAGTCTCCCGCTCATCGGGATCAACAACCGTTGCCTAAAGACTTTGGAGGTAAAATTGGAGACAACCGCTCGCTTATTCCAAAAAATTCCGGAGAAAGCAATGGTCATCAGCGAGAGCGGGATAAAAACCCGGGAGGACGTAAAACATCTTCAGGATGTCGGCGTGAAGGGAATTTTGGTGGGAGAAACCTTGATGCGCGCAGAGAATCCGGCGGCTAAGATTCGCGACCTTTTAAACTTAAGAGACTGAAAATCACCTTTTCTTAACTTTAGGCACCCAAAATGACCTGGATTAAAATTTGCGGGATTACCAATCTTCAAGACGCCGTGGATGCGGCTTCTCTTGGGGTGGAAGCGCTGGGTTTCATCTTCGCCCTTAGCCCGAGGAGAATTTCCCCCTTAGCCGCGAAGGAAATTATCCGCAGCCTTCCCCCGCCCGTTTTAAAAGTCGGGGTTTTTGTCGATGAAGAAAGGGCGGAAGTCCGGAGAATAGCCGATGGCTGCGGCCTTAACGCCCTCCAGTTCCACGGGCAAGAACCGCCGGAGTATTGCCAGGAGTTTTTGCTTCCAGTAATCAAGACGATCGCGGCCAGGAGCTTAGATCGTTTGCGGGATGTCGAAAAATATCCTTCCGTTGCCATCCTGTTGGATACCTGGTCCGCTGACCGAGCAGGCGGGACCGGAAAGACTTTCCCCTGGGAATGGGCCAAAGAGGCTCAGGGAAAGAGGGACATCATCCTCTCCGGCGGGCTGAATCCCGCGAACGTATATCAAGCCATACAAGAAGTTCGGCCAGCCGGGGTGGATGTTTGCTCCGGTGTGGAACAAATTCCCGGGAAAAAGGACTTATTGAAAATGATCGATTTTGTAAAGGAGGTCAGAAGAGCAGATGCGTCAACCCGATAAGAGAGGGCATTTTAGAATCTTTGGGGGGCAATATGTGCCGGAAACCTTGATGGCCCCCCTAAAAGAATTGGAAAGGGCTTACTTCGCTTTTAAAAAAGACGGGCAGCTGAAAAAAATAATCGCTACCTATTTAAAGGATTATGCCGGGAGGCCCACCCCCCTTTATTTTGCCGCAAGGCTAACCGAGGAGTTGGAGGGATGCCGCATTTACCTAAAACGGGAAGACCTGGTCCATACCGGCGCCCATAAGATCAACAATACCTTGGGGCAGGCCCTGCTGGCTAAAAAGATGGGGAAGAAAAGGATCGTTGCCGAAACGGGGGCAGGGCAGCATGGAGTGGCCTCGGCCACCGTGGCCGCCCTTCTGGGTCTTTCCTGCACGGTTTATATGGGGGAAGAAGACATTAAAAGGCAGTCGCTCAATGTCTTCCGGATGCGGCTTCTGGGAGCGGAAGTCGTCGCGGTTTCGTCCGGGTCCAGAACTTTAAAGGATGCCATCAACGAGGCCATCCGGGATTGGGTGACCCACGTCCGGGATAGCTATTATTTAATCGGATCCGTAGTCGGCCCCCATCCTTATCCCATGATGGTCAGGGATTACCAGTCGGTAATCGGCAGGGAAACGAGAAAACAGGTGCTTCGGAAGGAGGGGCGCCTCCCCGATTGCTTAGTGGCCTGCGTGGGGGGGGGGAGCAACGCCATTGGCCTCTTTCACCCCTTCTTAAAAGATGACGTACGTTTCATCGGCGTGGAAGCCGGTGGTTTAGGGATGAATACCGGAAAACATGCGGCGTCGCTGAATGCCGGATCCATCGGCACGCTCCATGGAAGCATGAGTTACCTTTTACAGACCGATTCCGGCAATATTCTGGAGACGCATTCCCTTTCCGCGGGTTTGGATTATCCGGGGGTCGGGCCGGAACACGCTTTTTTTAAAGAGAGCGGGAGGGCTGAATACGTAACGGTTACCGATGAGGAGGCCCTCAACGCTTTTCATCTCCTATCCCAAACCGAAGGAATCCTGCCGGCTTTGGAGAGTGCTCATGCCTTGGCCTATGCCGGGAGAATGGCCCCCGAGTTAGGGAAGGGTCGAATCATGGTCGTCAATCTATCGGGGCGGGGAGACAAAGATGTTCAATCAGTAGCCCAAAGAATGGGAGTCGAGCTATGAATAAAATCGAAAAGATTTTTAAGGGATTAAGGAGCCAAGGACGGGCAGCCCTGATTCCTTATCTCGTGGCCGGGGATCCCGACCTAAAAACGACAGAGGCCCTGGTTCTAAGAATGGCTGAATCTGGGGCCGATATCATCGAACTGGGTCTTCCTTATTCCGATCCGCTGGCCGATGGCCCGACGATCCAGGCGGCCTCCCAGAGGGCCTTACAAAGGGGGGTTAACCTGCGGGGAATATTCGCCTTAGCAGAGGGATTGAAAAATACAGCTCCCCCTCTGGTGGTCATGACCTATTTCAATCCCGTTTTTCGGTACGGCTTGAAGGCTATGGCCAGGGATTGCAGGGGAAGCGGGATCGCTGGCGTGATCATTCCCGACCTCCCTCCTGAGGAAGCAAGGCCGTGGATTGAGGAAGCCAAGAAGTTTGACCTAGCCACCATTTTCTTTGCGGCCCCTACAAGCACCGTAGAGCGGATTAAAATGGCGGGCCGGTGCAGCCGCGGGTTCATTTATTACGTATCCGTGACCGGAGTGACCGGAGCCCGGGGGAGCGTGCCTGAAGAGCTGGGGGGGGCCGTCGGGTGGATTCGAGAGCAAACCCGAAAGCCGGTTGCCGTTGGGTTCGGCATCTCCACACCGGAGCAGGCGAAGGAGGTGAGCCGTTTGGCCGATGGCGTCATCGTGGGAAGCGCAATTGTCAAAATCATCGAGGAAGGTTCGGGAAAGGAAGAACTGGTTGATCGGGTGGGAACCTTTGTTTCTTCCCTCGCGGCCGCGATTCGATGATTTCTTCTCTTGGCAAGAATTTGCTTGATTCCCTCCCATATTCGATGATATATTTTGGCAACTCATTTTTTGCATCCCTGGCGACCCAAAACTAGTTTCTTCCTTAAAAAATGGGAGGAAGCAAAATGGATAGGTTTATGGCAACCCCGTTTCTCTTTTTTTTAAAAAGAGGGATGGGGTTTTTTATGTGATCCGAATCCATAAAAAGTGGGGTGGAAAAATCTTGGAAGGTGTGATGGAGAAGGGGTTTGGCACTTTATTAAGGAGGTGATTTTATGGCGGTTTATCTCATGC
>CAZIDC010000153.1:0-6955 GCA_964537885.1 uncultured Syntrophaceae bacterium
TTGAAGATCAGGGCAGCTACAAGATTGTGACACTGACGCTGGCCGATAAAACCTTGCGAGCCAAGCTTCTCGAAGGCAAACCGGTTCCGGAAGGCAAGGTCTGGGTTACCTTCCCGCCGCAATGGACCAAGCTCTTTGCCAACGGGCGACTGGTTAAGGAAAAGGATGCGGTGTGATGGATAAGTGGGAGAATAATAAAGCCTGGTTTCTGGTAATGCCGGTCTGTGCGTTTGTCGCCTTCAGCGCCATCATCCCACTGATGACCGTGGTCAATTATTCGGTTCAGGATATCATAGGGCCGGGCGCGCACGTCTTCGTCGGAACCGATTGGTTCAAGAAGGTGTTGCACGATTATCGCCTGCATGACGCCTTGTGGCGTCAATTCCTCTTTTCCGGGCTCGTGCTGTTGATAGAGATGCCGCTCGGTATCCTCATCGCGCTGGCGATGCCGAAACGCGGCTGGGGCGTCCCTTTCAGCCTGGTGACGCTGGCATTGCCTCTGCTCATTCCCTGGAATACGATCGGGACAATCTGGATCATCTTTACCCGGCCGGATATCGGGCTATTCGGTTCCGCGATCAACGGCCTGGGTGTAGCTTTCGATCATACGAGGAGGCCGTTGGATGCCTGGGTCACCCTGGTGTTGATGGAGGCCTGGCATTGGACCCCGCTGGTTGCCCTGTTGGCCTATGCAGGGCTGCGGGCGATCCCTGAGGTTTATTATCAGGCCGCCAAAATCGACGGCGCCTCGCCCTGGGCGACGTTTTATTACATCCAGCTGCCGAAGATGCGTGGCGTGCTCACCATCGCCTTGTTGCTGCGCTTTATGGACAGTTTCCTGATCTACGCCGAACCCTTTGTGCTCACCGGAGGCGGTCCCGGGAACGCGACCACCTTCCTATCGATTTATCTGGTCAAGGTCGCCGTCTTACAAATGGACTTAGGACCGGGCGGGGCCTTCTCGCTCATCTACTTTTTAATCGTACTGCTGCTCAGTTTTATTTTCTACCAGGTGCTCCAGAGAGTCGGAAAAGGAGAGAAGGTATGAAAGGAAAGAAAAAAACGATCGGCCTGGCCATCTATTTTGGACTGCTGTTTCTTCCGATCTACTGGATGATCAACATGTCCTTGCGTACCAACGCCGACATCCTTGCATCCTTCGCCCTGTTCCCGATCGATCTGACCTTTCAAAACTATATCAAAATTTTTACCGATGCATCCTGGTATTCCGGTTATATCAATTCCATGATCTACGTCAGCATCAACACCCTGATCTCGTTGGCAACGGCGCTGCCGGCCGCCTACGCCTTTTCACGCTATCAGTTCATGGGTGACAAACATCTCTTTTTCTGGCTGCTCACCAACCGGATGGCGCCGGCGGCTGTTTTCGCGTTACCCTTTTTCCAACTCTACTCGGCATTACACCTGATCGATACCCATATTGCGGTGGCACTGGCCCACTGCCTCTTCAACGTGCCGTTGGCGGTGTGGATACTCGAGGGCTTCATGTCCGGTATTCCCCGTGAAATTGATGAGACCGCTTTTATCGACGGGTATAGCTTCCCGCGCTTCTTTATCACCATCTTCATCCCTCTGATCCGAGCCGGCGTGGGGGTTACCGCGTTTTTCTGTTTCATGTTCAGTTGGGTCGAGCTGCTCTTAGCCCGGACACTGACGGTAACCGATGCGAAGCCGATTGTCGCCACCATGACGCGCACGATCAGCGCCACGGGTCTTGACTGGGGCCTGCTGGCCGCCGCCGGCGTCCTCACCATTGTTCCGGGTGCTTTGGTAATCTGGTTCGTACGAAACTACATGGCCAAGGGCTTTGCCCTGGGCCGGGTGTAAAGAGAAATTACTATGACTTTCGAATGGATGTATTGGACACTACCAACGGCAATTTTCTTCATTGCCATTTTCCTGATCCTGACTGCTATGACCATATGGCAAACAGTGTCCCCTTCCATCGAGCGTCGCGGTTTTCTGCCGATACCTACTACACCTGGTGATAGGCTCTTTATAGGGTTGTTAAGCAGTGCCTATCTCTTTCTCGCGTGGATCGGATTGACTGATCTCAGCCTCTTGATCTTTCTTCCTACTGCGGTGGGCTGGATCATTGTTGTCATGCATTGGGGGTGAACAAGGATAAGACGAGGTTTATATTGTTCGGCGTCCATGGCCTTCACGCCGACTATATAGGCCGAGTGGAAAGCCAACCATTGAAGGCCATAAGGAGGGGGAAGAGCAGAAAAATAAATAGGACGAGGTTTATATCGTTCGGCGTCCATGGCCTTCAGCCGACGATGTAGGCCGGAAGAACAGAAAAACAACCATTGAAGGCCCAAAAGGAGAAGATCAGATGAGAGAAATGAAGCGCACGAAGAGAACCATGATGCTGCTCTTCGGGGGAGTGGTAGCTGTAATGTTCGCATTTTTCGCAAGTTCTGCAAGTGCAGACATGGCAGCAGCGAAGAAGTGGGTCGACAAAGAGTTTCAGCCGTCGACGTTGACCAAGGCTCAGCAGATGAAAGAGATGGAATGGTTCATCAAGGCGGCAAAGCCCTTTAAGGGGATGGAGATCAAGGTCGTCTCCGAGACCATCCCGACCCACGAATATGAATCGAAAGTGCTGACCAAGGCGTTCTATGAGATTACCGGCATCAAAGTCACGCACGATCTGATTCAGGAAGGTGACGTCATCGAAAAGCTGCAGACCCAGTGGCAGTCGGGGAAGAATATTTACGATGCCTACGTAAACGATTCCGATCTCATCGGCACCCACTGGCGTTACCCGTATATCGTTGTTTTGAGCGATTTTATGAAAGGTGAGGGCAAGGACGTTACGCTGCCCACGCTCGACGTTAAAGATTTCATCGGCAGATCCTTCACCACCGGCCCTGACGGCAAGCTCTATCAGCTTCCCGATCAGCAGTTCACGAACCTTTACTGGTTCCGTTACGATTGGTTCAAGCGACCCGATTTCAAAGCCAAGTTCAAGAAGATCTACGGTTACGAGTTGGGCGTGCCGGTCAACTGGTCGGCCTATGAAGACATCGCCGAGTTCTTCACCGTCCACATCAAAGAAATCGACGGCGTAAGGGTCTATGGTCATAACGACTACGGCAAGAAGGCCCCGGATCTGGGCTGGCGTTTTACCGACGCCTGGTTATCCATGGCCGGAAACGGCGACAAAGGGATACCCAATGGTTTGCCGGTTGATGAATGGGGTATCCGCGTAGACGAAAAATCCCGTCCAGTCGGTTCGAGCGTTTGCCGCGGCGGCGATGTCAATGGCCCCGCCGCCAAGTACGCGCTCCGCAAGTATATAGAATGGCTTGATAAGTACGCCCCTCCGGGCGCTCGAGGCATGGATTTCTATACCTACCTGCCGTTCCTGGCCAAAGGCAATGTGGCCCAGCAAATCTTCTGGTACACGGCCTTCACCGCAACCATGGTCGAACCTGGCCCAACAGTCAACGCGGACGGGACGCCGAAATGGCGCATGGCCCCGTCTCCTCACGGCGCCTACTGGAAACAGGGGATGAAGCTGGGCTATCAGGATTGCGGGTCCTGGACGCTCTTCAAGAGCACGCCTCTAGAGCGCCGCAAGGCCGCCTGGCTCTATGCGCAGTTTTGTGTGGCGAAGACCACCTCACTGAAAAAGGCCCACGTAGGCCTGACCATCGTTCGCGACAGCGATATCCGGCATAAGTCATTCACCGAGCGCGCACCGAAGCTCGGCGGTCTGGTGGAATTCTACCGCAGCCCGGCCCGTGTCGCCAATACACCGACCGGCACCAACGTGCCTGATTATCCGAAGATGGCACAACTGTGGTGGCAAAATATCGGTGAGGCGTCCTCGGGTGCAATCACCGTAGACCAGGCCATGGACAATCTCGCCCGCGAGCAAGACGCTGTCATGGAACGTATCGAGCGTTCGGGCTTACAGGGTGCCCGCGGTCCAAAGCTGAATCCCTGCGTCGATGAAAAAGTTTGGCTGAATAAGCCCGGTGGCCACGCGCCACAGCCGAAGCTTGCCAATGAGAAGCCGAAGGGTGAAACAGTCGACTACGACAAACTCATTAGTGCCTGGCGTGCAGGTAAAGTGAGATAACCGCCTCGTTGTGATACCTTTTATAGACGCTATTGTGCAACCTTAGTTGAACTTAAGAGGGGTTAAAGCATCGACTTTAACCCCTCTTTCTTTATCCCCTTGTTAAAAAACAACCTTCGGGGCGCCAGACAATGCCGTAACCCCATGACTTATTTCAGACTCTATTTTTTCAATAAACGCACCAATTTTTTAATCAAGAACGTTCCGATGGACTGTACCCTGCCATAGGCCTTCGCCGGCGGAAGTATGGCCCGACAGGCGAAAACCACAACTTAAATTAATCGTGTTGAAATTAATCATTGACATCGAGGCCTAATTTATATATACATACTAGGCAGACAGAGGTTCGTTATCATAATCCTATTCCGTATCCGCGTGAAAGGGAATCATGAAAAGCTCCGAGAGAAAATGAGCGCACCAGCGATCGTTTCTAGCAGGGCTTTTTTTAGTTCTAGGAACTCGATAATGCCTCGATTAAGAAGGCTTTAAAAAACTCAGATCCAAAGATGACAAAGACTTTGATGGGGCAAAATCTCCCCGAAGACTGGGGGAGAAGCCCCCCTACAATCAAAAGGAAGGAGAAGCTTTTCCAGATTTCAGAATAAACTACCATTTATTTAAAAGGAGGCAGGCATGAAGAAAAAGAAAAAAGCGGCTAGAAAGAAAAAGAATTGGTTACCTATTGCGTTGATCGTAGCCTTAATACTCATTCTGGGAGGGGGGCTCTTAGCCCACTTCATCCAGACCAGTGGCGGTGTCGCGGTTCGCGATCTGCGATTTATGGGTGTTGACGGTAAACTGATGAGCGCCCTGCTCTATGTGCCGAAAGGGGCAACGAAAGACGCACCTGCCCCGGGCATTCTGGCGATGCATGGCTACATCAACTCGCGCGAAACCCAGGACGGCTTTGCCATCGAGTTTGCCAGACGAGGCTATGTCGTCCTCGCGCCCGACATGATCGGGCACGGTTATAGTGAACCGGCCATATCGCTGGGAAGCTTTTTTGGCAGTGGTTGCGGCGGCAAACCTGCCCTGGACTATCTGCGCTCCCTGGATTTTGTCGATAAAGACAACATCGGGCTGGAAGGACATTCCATGGGTGGTTGGGGATTGGTAACGACGGCGTTTGCAAACCAGAATAACTATCGCTCAATAGTTCTGGAGGGTTCTTCTACGGGGACGTACTGTCCTCCGGGCACTCCCACCTTCCCGCGCAACCTGCTGGTCGTCTGGGACAAATACGATGAGTTTTCCAAACTCATGTGGGGAACCCCGATCGCAAGCGATGCCCTTAAAGGGGACAAGATGAAGGCGGTCTTCGGCACCACCGAGCCCGTAGAGGTGGGCAAGCTCTATGGCTCTATCGAGCAGGGTACTGCCAGAAAACTGCTCATGCCGATTATGGAGCACCCGATGTTACATTGGTCCAGAACGGCTATCGGCAATGCCGTTGCCTGGATGCAGGCCACCCTGAAAGGCGGCAAAGACATACCGCCCTATAACCAGATCTGGCGTTGGAAAGAGATCGGCACGCTGATCGCCATGATCGGCATGGTCCTCTTTCTCCTCGTCATTGGCAGCTATTTGTTAAAGACCAACTACTTCAAGGAATTGAATGAGGCACCTGCCGCTACGAAACCGGCAACTGGCTGGGGATGGTGGGTCGGGGCCGTGATAACCATCTTGTTGCCGATCCCCGTCTATCTGTGGGTTTGGAGCTTTAACGACAAAGGTATAGCGAAGCGCAACTGGTTATTGCCGCAAACGATCACGACGACCGTCATGTTTTGGGCAGTGGTGGTCGGAGCGATTTCTCTTATCCTGCTCCTCATGTGGCATGTGCTCTCGAATCGCAAAAAAGGAGGCTCTTTTGCCGCGTATGGCTTCACCTGGAAAGGCAAGGGGCTGCAGCTGGGCAAGGTAGGGAAATCATTCTTGCTGGCGCTTATCGCCGTCTTTGCAGCCTATCTCACCCTGGTCTTCTCCGCCTGGGCGTTTACCACCGATTACCGCATTTGGGTATTTGCCATCAAACCGATGTCAATCGTTCATTTCGGGATATTCCTGAGATACCTTATCCCGTTTGCCTTCTACTTCGTGATCATCGGCCTGGTTATCCACGGCGAGCTGCGCCGCCATTCCGGCGCCTGGGCGCAGACGCTGGTAAACATCCTGCTCTTGATCGGCGGCTATATCCTGTTCTTCCTGTTCCAATACATCCCCCTCTTTTCCGGCAAAACGATGATGCTCGCCGAGGCACATTTGCCAACCATCGTGCTCTTCCAGTTCATCCCGATCTTTATTATCGTGGGGCTGGTTTCCACCTATTTCTTTCGCAAGACAGGCCACATCTTCGTGGGGTCATTCATCAGCGCCATGCTGGTAACCTGGACCATTGTGGCTGGTCAGGTAATCCACTATCACTTCTAGCAGAGGGAAGATAGGGGATCATTCAATGTTGCAAAGGGGTGCGGGTGCTCAAGCACCGCACCCCTTTTTTGAGGGCAACAATCGCTCTGTGTCTCTAGTCATTCTGCTTTTTTGCCTTTTTCGCCTTTTCCATCAAATCCACCAGGGTCTCCATCTTCGGTCTTGGTGGGGTAAATATGCTGTCCAATTCCTCTTGGGAATACTGTTCATCCAAAAACGCCTCGATATCCATCTGCCCCTGCCAACAACCGACGATAAATCGGCAGGGGAGCATATTATTCTCAAAGCGGCAGAACCTAAAATTGACCTCGCCCCCTACCCTGGGGCATCTCATTGTTTTTGCGTCGTACTGCTCAATCACTATTTTTGCCCTCCATCGTAGCACGCTGCCTCTACAGTCCCGAAGGACTG
>CAZIDC010000154.1:0-4379 GCA_964537885.1 uncultured Syntrophaceae bacterium
GGATTACCGGGAAATGGGGGAAAGCGCAGGAAGGAAGAAGATTAGGTCGCAGTAGGACATCAGAACCTCCATTTGCTCGTGTTCGCGCCGGCTGAGGGTGCTATCTCCGAAATAGTGGCCATAGTAGCCGTTGATAACTAAAGTGGAAATCCCTCCGACAAAAACCATCAATTGTTCCGTGCTCCCCGCGTGCAAATAAAGGGAGACGTCATTGACGACTAAACATTCCAGGGCTTTTCCCCGGAGGGCCCGCAGGGACTCTTCGATCCGCTGGCAGTTTTCCCGGGCAAAAGCGTTGATTTCTTCTTCGCTTTTTCCGGAAAGCCTGGGAGGCACAATCTCGGGAGAAAAAAAAAGAACCCGCTCCTTCTCTTGGGCAGAAAGGGGAAGCTTTCCCCCTACCCCGCGGATTTTTTCCGGGGCCAGGTCCAAAACAGCGATCGGATCCTTTCTACACCGGATCAAGTCCCTAAGGATTTTCAGTGTCCGTTCGGTCTTTCCAGAGTTGACTTCCCCGATAATGAGGGTCTTGCGCTTCCAGTATTCCTTACAACTCAAAATTTTTTCCCTCTACCGAATATTCAGCCCTCCAACCCCCATTTCCCCGAGATTCGTTTCAGGCCGGTGAAACTCTCAGGTCCTTCCGAGGCTCTCATTCATTGCCCCGGTGCGGTATCCCTGAAGGTCTAACGTCACATAGGTGAACCCCGCTTCCTTCAGGTAATGGACGGCCTGCGCGCGCAGTTTTTCATCGAGGAAACAGTTGATCTCGCTGGGTTCCACTTCCACCCGGGCAAGTTCTCCATGATATCGAACCCGAAGCTGGCGGAAGCCTAAGTTCCGTAGATAATCCTCGGCTCTATGAACCTGTTCCAGCCGCTCCGGAGTTATCTCGGTTCCGTAGGGAAACCGGGAAGAAAGGCAGGCCAAAGAAGGTTTATCCCAGTTGGATAAGCCCATCACCCGGCTCAACTCCCGGATTTCCGCTTTGGACATTCCGGCTTCCATCAACGGGCTGCGCACCCCCAGCTCCCGGGCCGCCTCCATCCCAGGGCGAAAGTCCCCCCTGTCATCGAGGTTGGACCCGTCAGCCACATACTTCAACCCGAGAGCTCCCGCCTCCTCCAGACAAAGGCTAAAGAGCTCTTTTTTACAGTAATAGCAGCGGCGGGGGGTGTTGCTGGCAAAATTGGGAATTTCCAGCTCATTCGATGATACCCCAACATACCGGACGCCCAGCTCCTCGGCTATTTTCTTTGCTTGGAGGATTTCGAAGTCGGGATAAGTAGGGGAAGAAGCCACTAATGCCACAACCCCCTCCCCCAATTCATCATGGGCAATTTTCAGGAGCAAGGTGCTGTCCACCCCACCGGAAAACGCCACTAACAAGGAACCCATCTCTTTCAGGATTCCCCGGATCTTTTGCAGCTTCTCCTGAAGCGGCCGGGGTAAATGATCAATCTTCTCCGCACGGGCTGGCTTTGGTTCCGCCCGCTTTCCCGTCTTCATTTCCCCTACCCCACTTCCCCGAACAAGCCGGTGCTCAGGTATCTCTCCCCTGTGTCGGGAAAGATAACGATTACCGTCTTCCCTCTCCCGAGATCTCTGGCCACTTGAAGAGCGCCAAAAGCCGCCGCTCCGGAAGAAATACCAACCAATAGTCCCTCTTCTTTGGCTAATCTCTTGGCAGTTTCCGCAGCTTCTTCATCGGCCACTTGAATGATCTGGTCAATCACTTTGAGATTTAAAACCTCGGGGATGAACCCCGCTCCGATTCCCTGAATTTTATGGGGCCCGGGATTCCCGCCGGAGAGTACGGGAGATCTTGCCGGCTCCACGGCCACAATTTTTACGGTAGCGTTTTTTTTCTTCAGCACTTCTCCCACACCCGTGATCGTTCCTCCTGTCCCCACACCGCTCACCAAAGCATCAATGGGCTCATGGACCTGGCTGAGAATCTCCCGGGCCGTCGTCTCCCGGTGGACCTGCGGGTTCGCCGGATTCTTAAACTGATGGGGCATGAAAAATTCCGGATTTTTATTTACCATCTCCTCGGCCCGCCGGATGGCCCCTCTCATTCCTTCGCTTCCCGGTGTCAATTCCAGATGGGCTCCGTAGGCAACCAAGAGGGTTCGCCTTTCCGCACTCATCGTTTCCGGCATCGTCAGAATCAGCCGATATCCTTTGACCGCGCAGACCATGGCCAGGCCGATCCCCGTGTTGCCGCTGGTCGGCTCGACGATAGTGGCCCCCTGGCGAATCTTCCCATCCTTTTCAGCCGCCTCGATCATGGCCAGGCAGATGCGGTCCTTCACGGAACCCGCAGGGTTAAAAAACTCAAGCTTGGCCCAGATCGTCGCATCGTCTTTCCGAACCAGCCGTCTGAGGCGCACGACTGGAGTTGAGCCGATTAAATTTAGAGCACTCTCCTCATTCCGCATGTTTCCCCCCTTGATTGATATAGTAAAATTATACCTAATTCAGGAAAGGTTTGTCAAAAAGATTACCCCTTTGCTCCTCCCCAGTTTTTTTAGCAAGTTTACAAAAAAGCTTGACTTTGCTTGCGGCCTTCCTCTAAGAATATAGGAGAAAATTGATCGAGGGGGTTCCGATGGATTCGCAAATGGCCGAGGCTTTTCACTTGATTCCTTACGGTATATACGTCCTGACAACCCGGGGAAACTCCCAACCCGTGGGGATGATCGTCTCCTGGGTCTCCCAGGTCTCCTATTCCCCTCCTCTCCTGATGGTCGCCCTTCGCCGGAACCGGCCGGCCATTCCGGCCATTCAACAAAAGGGAGTCTTTTCCCTCAGCTTGATGAAAAGAGGACAAGGGGCCCTTATCTCCCGGTTCAAAGAGCCAGACTTTCAGCCTGGGTTCTCCGAGCTTCTCGCCTCAACCGGCCCAGATATGCCCCCGTTCCTGAAGGGGGCCCTGGCTTCCTGGAGATGCCGGCTTTTTTCGACAGTGGAAGCCGGGGACCACATCCTTTTTATCGGCGAGGTGCAATCCGTTTCTGCGGATCCCGGAGGACAACCCCTGACGACTGGTGATTACGGCAAGAACTACATCGGGCAGGTATGAAAGAGGATCCAATGGTGAAAAAGAAGGAAGCGGCGGTACAAATTCTTGCTATCCTGCAGAAAGAATACCCGGATGCCCGGGTCACCCTCGACTTCAAGAATCCTTGGCAACTCCTCATTGCCACCATTATGGCGGCCCAATGTACGGATGAGCGGGTGAACCTCGTTACCCGCGACCTTTTCAAAAAATACCGCCGGGTGGGAGATTTCGCCGCGGCCGATTTGTCTACCCTCGAGAAAGAAATTCATTCCACGGGTTTTTTCCACAATAAGGCAAAGAACATCATCGGCTGCTGTCAGAGAATCGTTAAGGAATTTAATGGCGAGGTTCCCCGGACGCTTGAAGAACTTACGTCCCTTCCCGGGGTGGGCCGAAAAACAGCCAACATCATCCTCGGGAATGCCTACGGCCAGCAGGCCATTGCCGTGGATACCCATGTCAAAAGGCTTAGCCACCGGCTGGGCTGGGCGAAATCCGCTGACCCGGATAAAATCGAATTCGAGCTAATGAAAGTCATTCCCGAGGGCCGCTGGACGATGGCCTGCCACCAGCTTGTTGCCCATGGGAGAAGGGTGTGCCTGGCCCGGAAACCCCAGTGCTCTTCGTGTCCGGTGGTTAGATTTTGCCCGAAGATCGGAGTCTCAATAAAAAACTAATGGAGGAAGGATGTTTTTACAGCAAATGGAAGTGGGAAGATTCTCGGTGTTTGCTTACCTCATCGGTGGAGATGCGGGGGGAGATGGATTAGTCATTGATCCGGCGGACGATGTAGATAAAATTATCTCCCTCGCCGCTAAAAAAAGGTTGACCATTAAATATATCCTGAACACTCACGCCCATGTTGACCATGTCATGGGCAATGCCGAGATGAAAAAGAAGACCGGAGCCGCAATCATCATCCATGAAGAAGATGCGCCCCTTTTAACCCGCACACCCATGTCCATGCTGGCCATGTTCGGGGGTAAGCCTTCCCCACCCGCTGACCAGACCGTAAAAGAGGGAGATTTGATTCAAGTCGGAGACCTGTCCTTCAGAGTCATCCACACGCCGGGTCATTCACCGGGAGGAATGTGTTTGTATCTGGACCAGGCGGTTTTCACGGGGGATACGCTATTCGTCGGCGGATTGGGCCGCACCGACCTGCCGGGAGGTTCCTGGCGGGTCATGCTCCAATCGATCAAAACCAAACTTCTTACCCTGCCCGACGACACAATCGTATATCCCGGGCATAATTACGGGCCTTCTCCTACATCGACCATCAAGACCGAACGGCTTCACAATCCGTTTTTAGAAT
>CAZIDC010000154.1:4479-6899 GCA_964537885.1 uncultured Syntrophaceae bacterium
CCACCCACCGCACGAAAGTTTCCAATGGCTCCCGCTCGCTGCGGAAGCGATTGATCGGAGCATGGCCATCAGGATAACCGATGGCCATGCCGATGACCATCTTGTCGGATTCGGCAATGCCCGTGTGCCGCCGAACAACGTCCGCAAACCAGACGGATACGGCCAGAAAGCAGGTACCCAGTTCTTTTTCGGCGGCCAGCAGGGCAATATTCTGGGCCAGCAGGCCGGCATCGAAAATGGAATACGGTCCCAATTTCCTATCGATGTGGATGTAGATCACCTGCGGCGCCCCAAAAAAGCGGAACATGTTCATCATGTGGGCCTTTCTTTTTTCCTTATCCTCCCGGCCGATGTTCAGAACTTCGAATAGTCTTTTCCCGTTCTCTTTATACCGCCGGGCAAGGGGTTCTGGCCATTCTCCGGGAATTTCCATGTCCGGGTGAGGCGGCTCTCCTGCAGCAGCTTTTTTAACGAATTCCTCGATCATGGCCTGAAGGATTTCTCCTCCCACGACCGTAATCTTCCAGGGTTGGGTGTTCCCCCAGGAGGGTGCCTGGAGGGCGACCTGAAGGATATCTTGCAAAACCTTCTGGGGTACTGCTTTTTTTTGAAAAGCGCGGACACTCCTCCTTTTTTCCATCGTCTCTGAAAAGCTCATCTTTCCTCTCCTCCCTTGAGTCTTCCTCCCGTTTATTATAAGATAGCATAAAATTTCTGGGGGATGCATCATGAAGTTTACGGGCAAAGAGCAGTGCTGGGAACACCTGCGCTGCGGCAGGGACAAGGACGGCAGTTGCCCCGCCTATCCGGATTATGGTCGTTTATGCTGGCCCATCGCCGGGACAAAATGCCGCGGGCGCGTCCAGGGAACTCATGCCCAAAAAATTGGAAACTGCGAGTCGTGCGCTTTCTTTAAGGCCGTCGTTTTCGACGGAATCCACTGAACGGCGACGAGCGACCCCATGCCCGCTAACCTTCCACCGCAATATAAGGAAGCGGAAGACCGCTACCGCCAGGCCAAGACAACTCCGGTCCTCGATTTCGCCTCGCAAATCCATAAAGACTTCGTGCAGAGTTTAAAGTTTGCCCGCATCTGGGGAAAGGAAAAATATGACGGGCAGATGCTCCAGAGGGACTATGTCTTAAGAGATGGGGACATCATTGAATTGCACACATGAAAAAGGGTGTTGGGTGTAGGAAAAAAACAATCATTACTCCGACCCCCGACACCCTACCCCCTACACCCTGTCTTTAAGGTTTGCTTTGGCTTACCGACGGAAGCTGCTGCTGGGCTTCGCTCAGAAGGAACTCTCCCTTCTGGATCCATTCCTTCAGAATTTCGGCAATTTTTCTGGCTTTGAAATAGCTCGAGAGCGGAGTGGTCGGGACTTCTTTCCCGTTGAATTTAATCTTTCCACTTTTGAGCTGCTTGTAGTTCACCTCCCCCAAACTCTGGACAGGCCCTCCTTCGGGGTAGTCCCTGCTGTAATCCACGATCTGGGTGAAGATGTCCTCATCTTTGATCGCCGTATACTGGGCCATCTCCTCATTCAGGATGGGAATGGGGACTCCGACCCCAACGATCAATGTGCAGCCATATCCCTGGAAACTGGCCCCCACCAACCATTCCGGGCTCATTTGCTTTAGGTCCCCGAGGACCGAAAGCGTCCCCGCGGGCGCTCTGGGTACCTGGTTGGCACCTCGTTTCACGTTCGGGTTATGCTGGGTGCCACGCCACACCACGAACCCCTGCCCACCGCCCAGAAAAATTCTCGTCCCGATCCCGACGGTTTTGTAAAGGGGATCATTCATCAGGGGGCTCAACTGCCCGGCGCTGCAGTAGTTGGCATTGCCCCCGTGGGGACGCAAAACCCCCATATAGGTGTAAATCGTCTTATCTGATAGATTAACCGCGCAATTGTAATTCTGGTAGGCATTGCGCGGGTTGAAGAGAAAAATCTCGGGGATGGTCTTCAACGTTATTTCTTTCTCCAGTTTTTTCCGCGGATAGCAATCCGTCCCGTAGGCTTCCGCGCGCAGGGCCACCGGTTTACCGCTCACCAGGTCCTGGATGACGTGCCCTCCCCCGTATTTGAATTCTCCGGGAAAGACTTTGTTCAGGGGATCGTCGTCAGCGGGTTCGGTCACGCCAATGTACAGATCCACGGCCGCCAACCCGGCAAAAACCGGAACATTGTTAATCCAGGCCTGCGCCGCTTTAATCCGCGGCTGGGAGTGGCCGAAGTTCAAGAACGCTCCCGAAGAGCACATCGGTCCGAAGGTTCCGGTGGTGACTACATCTACTTCCAGAGCGGCTTTCGCCGCCCCCTTTACTTCGACGACATCGATCATTTCCTCGGCCGTGACCACGACGGCTTTTCCTTTGCGGATTTTCTCGTTGATCTCAGCAATGGTTTTAT
>CAZIDC010000155.1:0-6876 GCA_964537885.1 uncultured Syntrophaceae bacterium
CCAATTTCTTCATGATACCCCTTCACCTCCTTTCATTAAAAATATTTGGATAAAATAACTCTATGCGGATGACTATTTTCACAATACAATAAGGAAAAAAATATTTCAATGGGTTTTTTAACTAGGCCAACCCAATTTTGATGATCTCGTAAAAAGTCTTATTTTAGCCACAGAGGTCACAGCGCGGCAAAGCCGCAACCAAAACCCATTCACCGCAGAGACCGCAGAGATCGCAAAGATATAAAGATCTTAAAAAAACAATTAGGACACAGATAACAACGGATAAACATAGATAAAATTAAAATATGCTTAACAAAATTTTCAGAGTTTGAACGTTGATGATCTCGTAAAAAGTCTCTTCGGGCGTCACCCCGGCGAAAGCCGGGGTCCAGAACATCCTGAAATAACTGGATTCCGGCTTTCGCCGGAATGACGAATTTTATGGAATTTCGACTTTTTACGAATTCATCAACGTTAGAGTACAGAGAAAAATTTAATATTTTTTAATAATTTTATACACTTCTTTCTCTGCGCACTCTGCGAGCTCTGTGCGGGTTATTCTTTTTTCTTCATAGAACTTAAAGAGTTTGAACATTAGTAGTACAGAGTGTTACAGAGTGATTGGAGAAAGGCTCTTATTTTTAAATCGTTAGCCCTGTGTTCTCCTTGTTCTCTGTGGCATATTTTTCTTTTTTACGAAGCCATCAGTTTTGAAGGTTGGCTATCTATCCAAAGGAGTTGGCAGGTTTAGATGGATCCGGATGAAAAGGATTTAAGGACCAAAAAGATATAGGGAGTCGCGATAAAGAGGATTTAAGATGCCCAAGCGCACGCCTTCCAGAAAGGGTTGTTACCCGACAAAGAGTGAATTCGAAGGGTTGGTCAGGGAGGCTGTGGAATCCCTTCCAGAAGAACTAAAAGATCGATTGGATAATGTGGCCATCCTCATCGAGGAAAACCCCCCAGATTTTTATTCGAGTGAGGAGGAGTCCGGTCAGGATTTACTCGGCCTATACCATGGAATTTCCATGAAAGACAGGGGATTCTGGTATGGAAACGTTCTGCCGGATCAAATTATTATTTATCGCAAGCCGCTGGAACGGATCAGCTTAAATTTCCAAGAACTCAAGGAGAATATTCGTCAAACTGTGGTCCATGAAGTCGGCCATTATTTCGGCCTCGACGAGGAGGAACTCCGCCGTCTGGAAGAAGGGGGCTGAAATTTAGGATTCCCTTTGATTGTCCTGGTTAGCTTAGGCTGTGCCGGATTTGAGCGATAGATCATCTAAAAGGACAGACACAGGGGGAAGAAAGGCAGAGTGGACACGTTTGCGGATACTTTTTCAGGAGCTCGTATTCCAGGTCTATATTCAGGAGATTGGCCATCGATGCCAGCCAGGCAATGACATCAGCCATCTCGCGGCCCACATTTGCGGTTTCTCCACGCCGATAGGCCCGGGTGAGTTCCCCCACTTCCTCCAGGAGCCAAAGGAAGGTTTTATCCGCTCCGCGCCTTGCATCGCGGGCCAGGTATATTTCGCGGATCAAATTCTGGAAGGCTTTGATTTCCAAAGACAACCCCCATGCCCAGGGTAATTTAAAAAGTGAATCTTTTTATTTAATTATCATGACCGGAGGGATAAAACAAGGGGAAGAAAAAAGATATTTTTTTATTGACAAAGAAGTATTTCATTATATATTAAAACTTTCTTAATGACTTAACCCTCGAAAGGAAATCTTGAAATTTCGAGTTGAGGACATCCCCGAAGGGGGGCGGGAGGAAACATTTACCCAGGATGAAAATTGGCTCGATGATCGTCTAACCGGAGAAAGAGAGAGAAGTTTTCACTTTGTCGGACCGATCAATGTCCGATTGGTTCTCTCCCGCTCCGGGAAAATAGTAACTGTCAAGAGCCGAATAGAAGCCCGGGTCGACTGGGTCTGCGCTCGTTGTCTGGAACCGTTCTCCCGGATCCTTAAGTCTGAATATACAATTAGTTTGAAACCCAGACCCGATTCCCTCCCGCCGGAGGAAGTCGAGCTCAGGCGTGAGGATCTGGAAACAGAATTCTACGTTGGGGAAGAGATTCACTTATCCCCTTCTGTGCAGGACCAGGTTTTGTTGGCCATCCCCCAAAAGGCAGTATGCCGGGAAGAATGCCGGGGGTTGTGCCCGAAGTGCGGAAAGAATTTGAACCGGGAAGCCTGCCATTGCCAAGACGAGGCGGTTGATCCCCGGCTGGAACCACTGAAAAATTTTCGGGTTAATTAATTTTTCCCCCAGCTAAAACACCTTCCACTTTCACGGGGGGAAACGGAGGGTGGAAGGTTCGTTTAAAAGACTGCCATTGATCGCGAGGTGATTTATCCATGCCCAATCCCAAAAGAAGACATTCCAAGACCCGCAGAGATAAGCGGCGGACGCATGACCGTTTAACCGCGCCGCAGCTTTCGACCTGCCAGCAATGCGGGGAACCTAAAGCTCCCCATCGGATTTGTCCCCATTGTGGCAGCTACAAGGGACGGACGATCATCGAAGTTGAAGAAACCTGAGGGGGTCCATAACCGATGAAGATCGCGGTAGACGCCATGGGAGGAGATTTTGCTCCCCGCAGTATTGTTGAAGGGGCCGTGCTTGCGGCTCGCGAGCATGGAGTGCCCGTGATTTTAGTCGGGGAGGAGAAGACCATCCGCCAGGAAGCCGCGAAATACCCCGGGAGCGATGCGCTCCCCCTCACTTTCGTGCATGCTTCCGAAGCGGTGGGGATGGACGAATCCCCCCTGACGCCCATCCGGAAAAAGAAGGACTCTTCCATCAAGATAGCCTTTGATCTGCTCAAAAAGGGGGAAGCTTCGGCGGTTGTGAGCGCAGGCAATTCCGGGGCGGTTTTAGCCACGGCAGTCTTCGTTCTGGAGAAGTTGAGCGGGGTGGACCGGCCGGCCATCGGGACGATCTTTCCCACCTTAAAGGGCTCGACTCTGTTGCTCGACGCCGGAGCCAACGTGGATTGCAAGCCATTTCATCTGGTCCAGTTTGCCATCATGGGGGATGCCTACGCCAAGTATATCCTGAAAAAAGAGCGGCCCGTGGTCGGCCTGCTGAGCAATGGCGAAGAAGAATCTAAAGGGAACGAGTTGATTCGTGAAACCAACGCCATTCTCCGGAAGAGCTCGATCGGGTACGTCGGCCCGGTGGAGGGGCGGGATATTTTCAACGGACGGGCGGATGTAGTGATTTGCGACGGCTTTGTGGGCAACGCCGCCTTAAAAATTTGCGAGGGACTGGCCGAGGCCATTGGGGCCATGATTCGCCAGGAACTCGAGGGGAGCCTGCGGGCCAAGATCGGCTACCTCTTTGCCCGCCAGGCAGTGAACCATGTCAAGAAAAAGCTGGATTATTCCGAATATGGCGGCGCACCTCTCCTGGGGGTCAATGGCGTGGTGATCATTGGCCACGGCCGTTCTTCCCCCAAGGCCGTCAAGAATGCCATCCGACTGGCCCACGAATTTGCCCAGATCGGTCTTCCCAAGCTCCTCGTCCGCAACCTGGAAGAGAATAACGATCTCCAGCGCCTCGGCGGAAAAAACTTGGCGAAGGTCTGGGAACAGATCAAAGAAAAGATCGTCAACTGAGAGGGCCCATTTCAAGGTCCCCCCTCTACCCCTATCTGCTGGGCGAAGGGGGTACCGGAAGAAGGAAAGAAAAAGGGAAGAAGATAATGATCAGGTCGCGGATAATTGCCACGGGGTCTTACGCTCCCCCCAAAATCTTGACCAACCTGGATTTAGAAAAAATGGTGGATACCTCCGATGAATGGATCGTCAGCCGTTCGGGGATCCGGGAGCGGAGGATTGTCGAGAAGGACGTTTCGACTTCTGATTTGGGAACCCAGGCAGCCCTGCGGGCGCTGGAGATGGCCGGCCTCTCGTCCGAGGACTTGGACTTTATCATCACCGGAACGAACAGCCCGGACATGTTTTTCCCCTGCACGGGATGTTTTATCCAGGCCAAGATTGGGGCCAAGAAGGCCGCGGCCTTTGACGTTTCGGCGGGATGCACGAGCTTCATCCACGCGCTCTCCTTAGCGGACAAATTCATCAAAGAAGATCCGAAACGCAAGGTCATGGTCCTGGGCGCCGAGATTATGTCCAAGGTGACGGATTGGACCGACCGGGCTACCTGCGTCCTTTTCGGAGATGGGGCCGGAGCGGTCATCCTCGCGGGGGAGGAAGGGGAACATGGGGTCCTTTCCACCCACCTGCATTCGGACGGGTCGCTCTGGGAGCTCCTCTACATGCCCGGGGGAGGTTCGGCGAACCCGTCGACCCACGAGACCATTGATAAAGGCCTGCACTGTATCAAAATGGCCGGGAACCAGCTCTTTAAAGTGGCCGTGCGCGCCTTGGCCGAGGTCTCGCAGGAAGCGATGAAATCCAACGGCCTCACCAGCGAGGACATCGACATCATGATTCCCCATCAAGCCAACACGCGGATCATCGAAGCAGCGGCCAAGATGATCAACTTCCCCCTGGAAAAGATTTTTTTGAATATTGAAAAGTACGGGAATACCTCCTCGGCCACCATCCCCATTGCTCTGGATGAAATGCAGCGGGCCGGGAAGCTGAAAGCGGGGAACCTGATTCTTCTTTGTTCTTTCGGCACAGGGGTCACCTGGGGATCGGCGATTATTCGCTGGTAGGAAAACAGTGTCCGTGACAGCGTCAGTGTGAGGATAGTTCCATTGTAATAATTTTTTTACTGACACCGACACTGACCCTGAACACTAAAATGGAGATTGGGAAAACATGGATTATTTCTTGAGTGAAGATCAGACAGCCATCCGGGATCTGGCCAGGAAGATCGCCAAGGAGCGGGTGATTCCCGTGCGGGCGGAGCTGGATGAAAAGGAAGAATTTCCCTGGGGGCCTTTAAAATACCTGGCCGATGTCGGCCTTTTTGGAGTTTACATCCCGGAAGAATACGGAGGTCTGGGGTACGGAGGCTTTGAGAATTGTCTGGCCATCGAAGAAATCTCGCGCGCCTGTATCGGGGTTTCCGTGTCCTTTGCGGCCTCGGGCCTGGGTTCATACCCCTTCCTTCTCTTTGGCAGCGAGGAACAGAAGAAAAGATACCTCCCGGATGTGGCTTGCGGAAAGAAGCTGGCCGCTTTCGGACTCACCGAGGCCGGTGCTGGAAGCGATGCCGGGGGGATCCGGACAACGGCCAAACGCGATGGAAACTCTTACCTCCTCAATGGGACGAAGCAGTGGATCACCAACGGCGGGGAAGCGGAAATCTATTCCGTGATCGCCCTGACGGACAAAACCAAAGGCCCGCGCGGGGCCAGCGCCTTTATCCTCGAAAAAGGAATGGACGGGTTTAACTTCGGGAAGAAGGAGAAGAAGTTGGGGATCCGCTGCTCGGCAACCCGCGAGCTGGTCTTCGAAGACTGCCGGGTCCCCAAGGAAAACATGATCGGCCGGGAAGGGATGGGATTTATCGTGGCCATGCGCACTCTCGACAAGACCCGGCCGGGAATCGGCGCCCAGGCTGTTGGACTGGCCCAGGGGGCCTTTGAAGCGGCAGCGGAGTATGCCAAGGAACGCCACCAATTCGGCAGGCCGATCATTTCCTTCCAGGCCGTCCAGCACATGCTCGCGGATATGGCCGCCCAGATCGAAGCGGCCCGCGCCTTAGTGTACGCCGTGGCCCGGTGGGTGGACACGAATCCTAAGGACATTTCCAAATACTCGGCCATTTCCAAGCTTTTTCCCACGGATGTAGCCATGAAGGTAACGGTAGACGCGGTGCAAATCTTTGGCGGCTATGGATTCATGCGGGATTACCCGGTGGAAAAGATGATGCGGGATGCCAAAATCTTGCAGATCTATGAAGGAACGAATCAGATTCAGCGGAATGTCATCGGCCAGGCACTGATCAAGGAGTATGCCAGCAAATGAAGAAAGTGGGGTTTGTTTTCCCGGGGCAGGGCTCCCAGTACGTGGGCCAGGGGAAAGATCTGTTTGAGCGGTTTCCCTCAGCCCGCGCAGTCTATGAAGAGGCCAATGAGGTCCTGGGGTATGACATTGCCTCCCTTTGTTTCCAGGGTCCGGAAGAGGATCTGAAACTTACCGCCAACACCCAGCCGGCCATCCTGACAACCTCCATTGCCGCCCTCCGGGTTATCCAGGGAGAAAGAGAAATCGTTCCTCTAACCGCAGCCGGACACAGCCTGGGGGAATACGGAGCTCTGGTAGCCTCGGGGGGGCTGCGTTTTGCCGATGCCGTGCGTTTGGTGCACCTTCGGGGAAAATTCATGCAGGAAGCTGTCCCCGTGGGCGTTGGAGCCATGGCCGCGATTATGGGGATGACCGCGCCCGAGGCGGAAGCCCTCTGCCGGGAGTCGGCGGAAGGGGAGGTGCTATCTCCCGCCAACTTCAATTCCCCAGGCCAGATTGTCATTGCCGGACACAGCACGGCGGTGAATCGGGCCGTGGAAAAAGTATCCAAAATGGCTGGCAAAAAGGCTGTTCCCTTGCCGGTGAGTGGACCTTTTCACTGCGCTTTGATGAAACCAGCCGCAGAAAGGTTGCGGGAGGCGCTGGCCAGGGTCGAGGTGGGGAACCTGCGCATCCCCGTCCTTTCGAATGCCGAAGCGGATTTTTACCCTGGCCCGGAAAGGATCCGGGGGCTTTTGGTCAAGCAAGTGGACCATCCGGTTCGCTGGGAAGAGTGTATGCGCAAAATAATTGGCCTCGGCGTCAACCTGATTCTGGAAGTGGGTCCGGGCAAGGTGCTCTCCGGCTTAATGCGCAGGATCGACCGGGAGGTGCAGACGGTCAACGTTGAGGATGGCCCGACCTGGGAAAAGGCCC
>CAZIDC010000156.1:0-6857 GCA_964537885.1 uncultured Syntrophaceae bacterium
GGAACCATCATTCTTCTTTTTATCTTTGTCAAGATTGTTTACCTGCCCCTACCGCGGGGTCAGGGAATTTTTAACGACCTAACCATCTACTTGTACCGGATTTTGCATTTCATCTGATTATTCAGAATGGGGAAAAGGGAAGAGTTTTGCCTGCTCAACTTGACTTATTATGGATCGGTCTGGTCAACACTTTTGATCCGCTAAACTTTTTAATGATCCTTTTGGGATTGGTTATCGGAGTGCTTGCGGGAGCCCTCCCCGGCATCACCATGCTCAATGCCATCGTTTTAGTTCTCCCCTTTACTTACCTGATGGGCATCGTTCCTTCCCTTCTGTTGATGATCGGCATTTATTGCGGGGGGATATTCGGGGGTTCGATTACCGGAATTCTCTTCAATATTCCCGGCGACCCAATGAATGTTCCCACAACCTGGGAAGGGTATAAGCTCAACAAAAAGGGGTTCGTATCTAAAGCCCTGGGCATGGCCATCATGACCTCGGCCCTGGGAGGATTTTTCAGCGCCTTAATTATGACCTTCGCCTCCCCCCCTTTTGCCAAAATTGCCCTCTCCTTCTCTTCTTCTGAATACTTTGCCGTGGTTTTTTTGGGCTTGGCCAGCGTGGTGGTCATCGGTACGCGGTCGATCGGCAGCGCCTTGATTTCTCTATTCATCGGGATATTCATAGGTACGGTGGGGATGGATGATATCTACGGGGTGCCCCGCTTTACCTTCGGCTCCCGGATCATGGAAACGGGAATCAACTTCGTGACCGTCCTCATCGGCTTATTTGCCATCGGGGAAGTTCTTGACCAGTTGTCCAGCAAAGATAAAGAAGGGGGTGAGGTCCTGCGCACCAGGCCCAAAACCCAACTTCCCCGCTTTGGTGAACTGTGGGCCTTGCGCGGAACGATCCTTCGCGGCTTGGGGATCGGGGTAGCGATCGGCGCCATTCCCGGAGCCGGAGCCACCGTTGCTTCTTTCGTCAGTTACGGCGTGGAAAAGCAAGTCTCCAAGCATCCGGAAAAATTCGGCACCGGGGTGTGGGAAGGGTTGGCCGCCTCGGAAACGGCCATCAATGCTTCTACCGGCGGCGCCATGATTCCCTTACTAACCTTGGGCATTCCGGGTAGCGGGGCAACGGCCGTCATGATGGGGGCTTTCCTGCTTCACGGGGTGCAACCCGGCCCGCTGCTTTTCACGAAAAGTCCCGAATCGGTCTATACCATATTTATGGGAATGCTGATCTGTAACTTGATCATGATAATCACCGGACTGTTTACCGCTCGTTTTTTCTCCGAATTGATGCGGGTTCCCGAAAATATCCTGGGGGCCTTTATTATTGTCTTCTGCCTGATCGGCGCCTTTGCCCTGCGCAACGATACGGCCGATGTCTGGTTCATGGCCCTTTTTGGAATTCTGGGGTATTTCATGCGCCGCTACGCCCTCCCGATCCCCCCTCTCATCCTGGGAGTTATCCTTGGACCGTTGGCCGAAAGCTACTTTATTACGACCATGATCGGCGAGGCCAATGATCTATGGGTATTTTTCCGCCGACCCGTAAGCGCCTGCCTGATATTTTTCGCCATTGGCCTCCTCTTGATGCCTATGATTCAAAGTATTTGGAAGAAAGGAACGGATCCGGCCAAGGCCCAATGAATCCAATGGAAAAACCAAAGACTGTGGTTCTGGGAGTATTGGGAGTAGATGCCCACGTTGTGGGTAATAAGATCATAGCTCATGCTTTGGAGAACGAGGGGTTTAAGGTCGCTAACATTGGAACTTTTTCCTCGCCGGAAGATTTCATCCGAGCGGCCATCGAGACTGCCGCCGACGCTATTCTAATAGGATCTCTCTGCGGGCACGGAGAAATGGAATGTCGCGGTTTCCGGGAAAACTGCATCGAAGCCGGGCTGGGAAAAATTCATCTCGTCGTCGGTGGCAATTTAGTCGTCGGCAAGCAAAAATGGGAAGAGGTCGAGAAACGTTTTATGGCGATGGGTTTTAACCGCGCTTATCCCCCCGGAGTCTCTCCCAAGAAAGTCATCGAAGATCTGAAAAAAGACCTATGTCCTTAGCTCTGCTCATCGATTTCGGCAGCACTTTCACCAAAATTTTAACCATCGACCTGGAACGAGAAGAAATTGTCGGTTACGCCCAGAGTTGCACGACGGTCGATACGGATATCAACCTCGGCCTCCGGCGGGCTCTGGACCTTCTTCCGTCCCGGGGCAAGGGAAGCCCCTTCGCCTGTAAGCTGGCCAGCAGCAGCGCCGCCGGCGGTCTGAACATGGTCACGATCGGCCTCATCCCGGAGCTCTCCGCCGAGGCGGCCAGGCGGGCTGCCCTGGGTGCGGGAGCTAAAGTTACCAAGGTATTTTCTCATCGCCTCTCCCGTCAAGAAATCCAGGAGATGGAAAAGCTGGCTCCCGACATTTTACTTTTGGCCGGGGGAACGGATGGGGGAAATGGGGAAGTCATTATTGAAAACGCCCGCCAACTATCCCAAAGTCAGATCCATTGCCCCATTTTGATTGCCGGGAACAAAGCAGCGGCCGATGAGGTCAACTCGATTTTATCGTTTGCCGGGAAGACCACCCTCCTAACCGAAAACGTCATGCCCGAGGTCAATGTGTTAAACGTTGAGCCGGCCCGGGCCATGATCCGCAAGGTTTTCATTGAACGGATCATCGAGGCCAAGGGGCTGAAGAAGGCCGAGGAATTCGTGGAAGGAATCCTCATGCCGACTCCCACAGCCGTCCTGAGCGCCGCCCAGCTGCTCTCTAAGGGGACGGCTTCAGAACGCGGGCTGGGTGATCTGGTGATCGTCGATATCGGCGGGGCTACGACCGACGTGCACTCCATCGGCCTGGGAAACCCGGTGCAAGCCGGGGTAGTCTGCAAGGGCCTGCCCGAACCGATGGCCAAACGCACCGTGGAAGGAGACCTGGGGATCCGCTACAATGCCAGTCTCATCCTCAAGCTTTGCGGCCAGGAGCGGATCTTGAAAAATGCCCGCCTCCTTCACCCGGACCTTGCGCCGAAACTGGAAAGCTTTTCCCGGAGCGTGGAAACTCTTCCCCGGTCCGAGGAGGACCGGGACCTGGACTTTGCTCTGGCGGCCTGCGCCGCCCAAGCCGCCATGGAGCGGCATGCGGGCACCATTGAAACGATTTGGGGCCCTCAGGGGCAGTACTACGTGCAGCGCGGAAAAGATTTGACCAACATTGGACATCTTATCGGCACGGGAGGAGTTTTTATCCATCACCCCCAGGCCGGGGAGATTCTGCGGAAAACCCTGTTCTCCCCGCAAGAGCCCTTCTCCCTGCGCCCCCGCGATCCGGCCATCTACACCGATGCCCGTTACTGCCTTTTTGCGATCGGGCTGCTCGCGGACCGCTATCCAGAGCAGGCCTTGCGGATAGGAAAAAAGTCTTTGAAAAAATGGTAAAACCCTTTCTGGAGGAGAAAGGAAACCCGGCAGATCTGACATCCTTATTGGATCTATAATCTTGGCTTACAGATCGATGCGGGCTGGTATGGAGGATATTCATTGAAGGAAAAATATATCAAAACGGATGTATTAGTGATCGGCGGGGGCGGAGCCGGGCTGAGGGCGGCAATAGAAGCAGCCAGTTGTAATGGGGTAAAGACCTGCGCCGTTTCTAAATCTATTATGGGCAGTGGGAATACAAGGATGTCCACTGGGAACTTCTGCGTCGCGCTCGATCCCTCTGACAGCACTGAAATCCATTTTGCCGACACGATAAAGGGTGGAGCCTATATAAACAACCAAAAACTGGCCAGAACAATTATCGAAAATGGCCCGGAGCAGCTCATGGCCCTGGAGAGATACGGATCTCTCTTCAGAAGAGGGGGCGAATTCCTGGACCGGCTTGAGGGTGAGGCAAGGGGGGGACACAGTCGTCCAAGAGGAAGGGGCCCCATTGGCGAAGGACTGGGCATCATTCGTACCTTGAGCGCCGAGGCCGTTCGCCTGGGTATCGAAAGCTTTGAAGAGACGATGGTAACGAGGCTGCTGCTTGATAAAAAAGGAAATGTGGCGGGAGCAACCGCCATCGACATCCGCGATGGAACTTTCTTTGTCTTTAACGCCAAGGCGGTCATCCTGGCCGCAGGGGGCGGCGGCCAAATTTATCTTTACTCCACCAACTCCACCTTGAATACCGGCGACGGCTATGCCTTGGCCTACAGAGCGGGAGCGGAGATCATTGACATGGAAATGGTCCAGTTCATGCCCTTTTGCTTTGCCTATCCCGGCTCCCAGAAGGGCCGGATGTTAGGGGAGGCAGGGCATTATGGCCCTAAGGCTAAACTGCTGAACAAAGAGGGCGAGAGGTTCATGGCCAAGTACGACCCCAAAAGGCTGGAGAGGGCTACCAGGGATATCGTCTCCAGATCCATATTCCTGGAGATCATCGAAGGAAGGGGTACCGATCATAACGCCGTATGGTTGGATAACCGGGAAGGCCGGGAAGGTCTTGGTTTTTTTAAAGACCGCTATCCGATTATGTACAAGCGGTCCAGGGATTTTTATGGTCTTGAGGCGGCCGACTGGCTGAAGTCCTTCGAAGTCATGCCGGCAGTCCATTATTTCATGGGCGGCGTAAGGGTCGAAAACTACCGGAGCAATGTTGAAAGGCTTTACGTAATTGGGGAGAATGCCGGGGGCGCCCATGGCGGCAACCGTCTGGGGGGCAATTCGATGCTGGAGATCATGGTCTCGGGAGCCCTGGCCGGCAGGGAGGCGGCCCTGGCCTCGAGGGAACTGGATCTACCCGCCCTGGAAAACGGCCAGATAAAGAGCGAAAAAGATAGAATCACGCGGCTGTTTGCGCGGGGAGATAAAGGAGAAGATCCCTACAAAGTTGTTGAAAAAATAAAGAAGCTCTCCTGGGAGAAAGCCGGACTCGTAAGAAATGGGAAAGCCCTTCGGGAAGGAATAGAGGAGATAGAAGGATTGAGGGAGGAGGCGAAAAAAATAAGGCTGCGAAACCGATCTCTAACCTATAACCTCGAACTGAAAGTCGCGCTAGAGGCAGAAAACATGCTGGATGTCTCCGAAATGGTCTTCAGGTCGGCCCTAACGAGGACAGAAAGCAGGGGCGCCCATTACAGGAGTGATTTTCCCAAGCGGAATGATGCCCAGTGGCTAAAAAATATCGTCGTTTTTATGGACGGAGGAAAGATGAAGATCAAGACCGGGGATGTGGAGTTAACTTATCTGCGGCCCGAAGGGATGTGATGGAAATGGACCAGAGCAAAATTAAAATTTTCAGATATGACCCCGCCAGAGATGAAAAACCCCGTTACGATCAGTACGAAATCCCGTACAATTCTGATCAGACGATACTGGACAGCCTCAAATATATCCAGAAGGAGCATGACCGGAGCCTTTCTTTCAGAGGGGAGTGCGGCTACCAGATGTGCGGAACCTGCGGGGTGAGAATGAATGGGAGACCCGCTCTTGCCTGCAATACCGGGATGGAAAGGGAGATGGTGATTGATCCACTTCTCGATATCACGGTCATTAAAGACCTGGTGATCGATCGCAGCTGGATTTATGCCCGCATTCATCCCGCAAAGCCTTATTTGGCCAGAAAGAATCCAGTCGGACAGCAACTTGAACCCATTTCACGGGATACTTATGATCTCCATAATACCACGGCGAGCTGCATCGAGTGTTATGTCTGCACTGCCGGATGCCCCCTCTCCGATCAGAAGACGGATCCGGCTTCGGCCCTCAAAATATCACGCGTCGCCCTTGACCTAAGGGATGGAATGAACAGGATGGAGACCCTCTCGGAAGCTGTTTCCAAATGCCTGGTCTGCAAGACCTGTTCAGGGCTTTGCCCTCTAAACGTGAGGGTTGACCGGATCGTTTTGAGAGACAGGGAAAACCTTATGGAGGAAAAGGGCATCCCCTTTTTTAAAAAAATGGCTATCGGGTTGCTTAATTATCCCACCCTTCTTTGGATGTTGGTCAGGATTGGTTATCCCTTCCGGGGGATTCTGTTTGCCCGGGATAAAGAAGAATTTCCTGCATTGGCCAGAAAGCCATTTCGTTTGGAATAAAGAGAGGAGTGAAAAACTTGAAAAATTCCACCCCCAAGATTCTATACTATGCCGGATGCCTTATTAATCGTTTCTACCCCGAGATTGGGCACTCCAGTGTGAATGTGCTTCGGAAAAACAAGGTTGAAGTCATAGTGAAAGAAGAAAAATGCTGCGGGATTCCAGCGTTGGCCGCAGGAGATTTGGAAGGGGCTCGGAAATTAGCCAGATGGAATATGAACTCTTTTCTTAAGGAAAAAGTTGAGGCGATCGTGACCAGCTGCCCCACCTGCGGCATGGCTTTTAAGGAATATCCCTGGCTCTTCAGGAAAGAAGGGGGGGAACTTCTCCAGAAGGCCATCGATGTCAGTCAAAGAGTCTATGATCTTACAGATTTTCTGGCCAATAAAATCGAATTTGCTCCTCCCGGGAGGAACGTCCAGAAAAGGGTTACCTACCATGACCCATGCCACCTCAATTACGCCCAGGGGATTGCGCAGGAGCCAAGGAAATTGATAAGATCTATAAAGGGGATAGAATATGTAGAGTTGGCAAGGCCGGATCTGTGTTGCGGATTTGGCGGATCCTTCTCCTTTGATCATTATGATCTTTCCACCAAAATAAACGACCGATTGATCGAGGAAATATTGAAGACCAAAGCAGAGGTCGTCATCGATGCCTGCCCGCCCTGTATTTTAAAGCTGAGAGAGGGATTTCATCGGAAGAAGATCAACGACATAGAAATAAAACACATTGCGGAGATATTGAATGAAGCCTATTAAT
>CAZIDC010000157.1:0-6822 GCA_964537885.1 uncultured Syntrophaceae bacterium
TCAGTAACGCGAAACTTTAACCCCGCAACTTGCCAATGAATCTCTATATTCTCTCCACGATCATCGCCCCGCCCATGCCGCCGCCCACGCAAAGGGTGGCCAGCCCGTAACGGGCCTGGCGTTTCTTCATCTCGAAAAGCAGGGTGACCAGAATGCGAGCACCGCTGGCTCCGATGGGATGGCCGAGGGCAACTGCCCCGCCGTTGACGTTAACCTTCTCGAGATCCCAGCCCATCATGCGGTTGACGTAAACCGCCTGGGCGGCAAAAGCTTCATTGGCCTCGATCAGGTCCAGATCCTGGATGGCCAGGCCAGCTTTTAATAAGGCCCTCTGGCTTGACGGAATCGGGCCTGTACCCATGATCTCCGGGGCCACACCGGCCGTGGCATAGGCCTTTATCCGGACCATGGGTTCAAGAGCCAGGGCTTTGGCCTTCTCCGCGGACATGACCACCAGGGCCGCCGCTCCGTCGTTGATCCCGGAGGCATTGCCGGCGGTCACGGTTCCATCTTTCTTAAAAGCCGGCCGCAGTCCAGCCAGGGCTTCTGCCGTGGTGCCGGGCCGGGGATGTTCATCGGTTTCAAAGACGATAGGGTTTCCTTTCTTCTGGGGAATGACCACGGGTACGATTTCGTCTTTGAACCGTCCCTCTTTGATCGCTCGGCCGGCGTTCTGCTGGCTTTTCAAGGCTAACGCGTCCTGATCCTGTCGGGAAACGCCGAATTTTCCGGCTACGTTCTCGGCTGTAATTCCCATGTGGTAGCGGTTGAAGATATCCAGCAAGCCGTCGTGAATCATTCCATCGATGACCGGCCCGTCGTTCATGCGGTAGCCCCACCTTGCTCCCATAAGCAAATAGGGGGCCTGGCTCATGGATTCCATTCCGCCGGCCACGATAATGTCCGCGTCCCCGGCCTTGATGGCCTGGGCGGCCATCATGACCGATTTCAGGCCGGAAGCACAAACTTTATTGATCGTCGTGCCCGGGACTTCCTGGGGAATCCCGGACCGGATGACCACCTGCCGGGCCGGGTTTTGCCCCTGCCCGGCGGTCAAAACATTGCCTAATATGACTTCTTCCACCTGCTCCGATTTAATCTTGGCCCGCTTCAAGGCTTCTTCCACAGCGATTTTGCCCAGATCAACCGCCGGAACATCCCGCAGGGCTCCCCCGAAAGACCCGACGGCAGTGCGGGCCGCACTCACAATAACAACCTCTCTCATTTCACTCCTCCGCTTTTTTATATTCACCGCAGAGCACGCGGAGAACGCAAAGTGTACTATAGATCAAAAGCAAAAAACCAATTCTTGGTTTTGACTTTGGGCTTTGGTTTAAAATTCATCTCGGCGGTCTCTGCGCTCTCCGCGGTTCATCGGATTCTTAGCCCTTTTCCGCAATTCTGGCTAGTTTCTTGGCCATTTTTTTCTTCTGATCCCAATTGCCGGAGCGCATATACATAACCTTCTGGGCCTGGGGCGAACCGGCCCCGTGCATGGATTCCGCCAGGGCCGTCCCGCCGGTCATATTCTCAATGAGCCGGAGCAGGCGGATGCGGTCGGTAGTGGAAACATCGGCTACCCCCTTTAAATATTTCTCCACATATTTAGCCACCTCCGGATTCTTTAAGTCATCCTCGAAGGGCATGGTGGCAATGATCCCGCCGGCGATATCGTGGGCCAGGCGGGCCACTTCATAAACATTCTTCGAGACGTTGTACTTGGTGGTGTTGGCTAAAAGAGTATCCGGTTCCCAGTTCCCAGCCTTGGTCCGATGCCCCATGGCCGAGCAGGCGATACTGCCGGTATAAATTGTTTCCGCCAGATGGGTCATCTCCGCCAGCTTATCGCGCACGTGCGATGCCTGGGAAGTCCCCTGGTAATCCGCGGCCAGGGCGCTGGCCCCTATCAGGACATCGGCTAAACCGCCTTTGCATCCGCCGTAATTCTGCCGGTGCAGCGAAGCAAAACGCTCCACCAGCATGCCGGCAAATTCACCTTCGCCGCCCATGAAAATCCGTTCCCAGGGAACGAATACGTCCTCAAAAACGACCAGCGCTTCCCCGCCTACCAGTCCAAATTCCGGATTGCCGGCATCAATTCCTTCCCCATCAAATTTTCTCTCCTCATTCGTCTGCCGGCCGAAAATCATGGTCACCCCGGCGGCATTCACCGGAACTGCGCAGGCAACCGCGTAGTCTTTGTCTTCCGGCCGCAGCGCCTGCGTGGGCATGATGAGCATCTCGTGGGAGTTGACGGCGCCGGTCTGGTGGGCCTTGGCCCCCCGGATCACAATCCCTTCTTCCGTCTTCTTGACCATGTGGGTAAAGAGGTCCGGGTCGGCCTGCTGGCTCGGGCTCTTGGACCGGTCCCCCTTGGGGTCGGTCATCGAACCGACCACCATAAAGTTATTCTCCTGAATGTACTCGACGAATTTTTTCAGGCGCGGGTGGTAGGACGTCCCGTATTTTTCATCGATCTCGAAGGTGGTGCTGTAGAGGGCATTCATGGCATCGAAGCCCACGCAACGTTGAAAGCAGCTCCCGGTCTCATGGGAGATCAGCCGCAGCATCTGGACCTTTTTGATCAGGTCCTCCTTGGACTGATGGATATGGGTGAAGCGGTTGATCTTCTTACCGGTCAAATGGGAGGTAGCGGTCATGAGGTCTTCATATTCCGGCAGGAGGGCCAGTTCGTAAGTCTTGGACGCGGCGTTGATGTGCGGCCGGAAAGCCGGATGGGTGGTGACGTCCTGCACCCGTTTTCCCCTATAATAGACCACATGATTTAATTTCTTCAGGCTGTTGACATAATCTTCTTTGGTCCTGATCATTTCTCAATCCCTTTCTCCCCGTAAGTTATGAGGTGGGAGTTGGGAGCAGGATATTCATATGTTTTTTTCAACTCCCAACTCTCTATTCCCTACTCCCAACTCACGATTTAGGTTATTTTTCATTATCTTCCCTTGAGAATATTACTCGATATGACCAATCTCATAACCTCGGAAGTCCCTTCGTAGATCTCGGTGATCCGGGCATCGCGGAAATGTCTTTCCACGTTGTATTCCTGGATATATCCGTATCCCCCGTGAATCTGAATAGCCTTGGTCGTGATCCGGCCGGACGCTTCGGAGGCGAACAACTTGGCCATGGCCGCTTCTTTCTCATACCGCTGCTTTTGGTCTTTAAGGAACGCGGCCCTGAGCGTAAGCAGCCGGGCGGCGTCCAGCTCAGTGGCCATGTCGGCGATCATCCACTGGATAGCCTGGAACTTCGAGATCGGATTCCCGAATTGCACCCGCGTTTTGGAATACTCCACCGCCGCCTCCAGCGCCGCCCGGGCAATGCCCAGGGCCTGCGAGGCAATCCCGATCCGGCCGCCGTCCAACGTGTTCATGGCTATGTAAAATCCTTGGCCGACCTGGCCCAGGAGGTTCTCCTTGGGGATGCGGCAATCTTCGAAGATCAACTCGGCCGTGCCCGAGGCCTTAATCCCCAGCTTCTTCTCCACCACCCCCACGGAGAAACCAGGCGCTTTACAATCCACGATGAAGGAGCTGATTCCTTTATATCCTTTGGACCTATCGGTCATGGCCAGGAGCACGCAATAATCGGCGACATTCCCGTTGGTGATGAAGTTTTTCTTTCCATTAATGACCCACTCATCCCCCTTGAGAACTGCGGTGGTCTTCTGGGCCGCCGCATCGGAGCCCGCCTCGGGTTCCGTCAACCCAAAGCAACCCAATTTCTTCCCCGAAGCGAGGGGTGTAAGAAACTTTTGCTTCTGTTCCTCCGTGCCAAAGGTGTTGACCGGATCGCAGACCAGCGAGTTGTTGACCGACATGATGACCCCAACACTGGCGCACCCCCAGGAAATTTCCTCCAGGGTCACCACATAACTTACAATGTCCGCTCCTCCCCCGCCGTAAGGTTCCGGGATGGCAATGCCCAAAAGGTTTAATTCGGCCATTTTCCGGATGATCTCGGCCGGGTGTCGCTCCGTTTTATCCAGTTCAGCCGCTTTGGGCCTGATCTCGTTGGCAGCAAAGTCCCGGGCCATTTGTTGAACCATTTTTTGCTCATCACTTAGCTCAAAATTCATCCCGTCGCTCCTTTCCTTATTCATCAACGAAACCCCAAGAAAGATCAAGGTTCTGGTTGATTCCTCATCTCAGCCTGGGTTCCAAAGACTGCCGCCATTTTATCACTCCCTATCTGAAAGTCAAACCTTTGCTCGCCGTCCTTCCCTTTGCATCCTATTGATGAATTAGCACCATCCATGGAGCCCGGGCGGGAGGGTGATGAAAGAGGGAGTATCGGCGGGAAAAAAATCTCCCCAAAGCCCGCACCTTATTTCCGCCAAGGAAAGGCGGGACCGAAGGAAGACCGAGCATCTTCGGCCAAGCCCCGCCCCTATCCATGAAAGAACCGCTGCCTTATGCTCCCGAAAGAATCACCCTCTCGCCCGGGTCTCACCCAGATAGATCCCTGGCGGGGGGGACTGAGACCCGCCGGTGTCCGGATCAAATTGCCTGGAATTCTCGAACAAAAATGAAAAGGGAAGGGGCAAATTCGTTCCCCGCGAAAAAATTCCTTGACAAATTATGGAAACGAAAGGTATTTTTAATTCAATGGTTAGGCATAGATCTTGCTGAAGGATAGCTTCAAAAAAAGAAAAAATCCGGGGGTGGGCGATGCGGCTTATGAAAATAACCTTGGGCGTCGGTTTGGGCCTTCTTCTGGGTCTCTGCATCTTCGGCGGATTCCAAGAAAGTTACGCCCAACCGAACCAGGCTTCAGGCCTGGCGAAAACCGGTATCTGTGATCGGATCCAATCGAGCGGGTACATAACCTTAAGACCGCTTCCATCCTGGGGTTCGATCGTCGGGACGAAAGATTCGGTCGTCAACCTGAGCACGGGAGAGGTGGTCTACCTCAAGATAGAGTCCGGGAAAGAGGTAAAGCCTGGAGATCGATTTTCTGTCGCCCGTATGTCCAAGGAAGTTTTCCATCCAGTGACCAAGAAAAAAATTGGCTGGTTGGTTCTGATTCCTGGAGAGTTAATCATCCTGGCTGGAAGAGAAAACCTTGTTACCGCCAAGATTCACAAGTCTCGCCAATCCATCCACCAGGGAGATCAAATCATTCTCTGCCCACCGGTCTTGGCGGATGTCATGCCCATCCGCACCCATAAAAAAATCGAGGGGAGGGTGCTCCTATCCCCTGAGGATGTCGAAACCCTCACCCAGAAAGAGGTTATTTTCATCGATCGGGGAAGCCTGGATGGAGTCATTACCGGTGATTTGTTCTCCATCTATCAGAAAGGGGATTTCGATAAGGAAATCCTCAAAAAAGAAATGGGAGAATTCCCCCTGGCCAAAGTGGGCGAGGCGGTTGTCCTTTCTGTTCAGGAGGAGACGTCTACGGCGATCATCACTCTTTCTACGCAAGCCATTTACGTCGGGGATAAGACCGTCTCCGGCAGGAAATGAGACCTGGAAAATAGAGGTATTTCCGGCTGCTTGGGTGGCCGTGGATCAAAAAAAGCAGGGATTGTGGGTCCGCAAAATCCGCGATCCCTTTTTTGTTGATTTTTTATCGAGGATACGGCGGGAAGCTACCATGAGGATGGCGGGGGTGCCGTGAGCGACCTTTATCACTGGGTAGCCTTATCCATGGCTCCGGGCGTCGGCAGCGTCCTTTTTAAGCGTCTCATCTCTGCCTTCGGCAATCCGGAGGGAGCCTTGAAAGCTTCGGCAAAGGACCTGAAAAGGATAGAAGGAATCGGACCGAAGGTGGCAGCATCGCTCCGGCGATTCGATTGGAAGCCAATGGTGGAAAAAGAGCTTCGCTCCGTGGAAAAAATTGGGGTCAAGCTGGTAACCTGGGAAGATGAAAAATACCCTTTTAGCCTCAAACATATTTACGATCCTCCCCCCCTACTATACGTTCTCGGTTCATTGAGGCGGAAAGACGAGGTGGCGGTGGCAGTTGTAGGTTCCCGACATCCCACCTCTTATGGCCAAGCGGCTGCCGAGCGCATTGCCATGGGTCTGAGCCGGCGGGGGGTGACCGTTGTCAGCGGTTTAGCCAGAGGAGTGGATACTGCGGCCCATCGTGGAGCTATTGCCGGCGGAGGAAGAACCATCGGGGTTCTGGGCTGCGGCATCGACATCATCTACCCCCCGGAGAACCGCGCCCTTTATGATAGCGTGGCCTCTCAGGGAGCGGTGATCTCTGAGTTTCCCCTGGGGACGCCACCGGAAAGCGACCATTTCCCCATCCGCAACCGGGTCATCAGCGGCCTTTCCCGGGGAGTGGCGGTGGTGGAGGCTACGTTGCGCAGCGGTTCGCTCATCACGGCCCGGTTCGCTCTCGATCAGGGCCGGGATGTTTACGCAGTCCCCGGAAACGTGGACTCGGCCCGCAGCGAAGGGACCAACCGGTTGATCAAGGACGGAGCGAAACTGGTTACTCAGGCGGAGGATATTCTGGAAGAAATTTTGCACCTTCCCGAATCCCAGCCTGCCGAAGCCCTTCCCCTGCCGAATCTTTCGGAAGAGGAGGCCAAGGTCTTCTCCGTCCTTGGGCGCGAGTCCATCCACATTGACCAGGTTATCTCCCGGAGTGCTTTTTCAAGCCCCAAAGTTGCAGCGATTCTTCTTTCCCTCGAGCTCGCCGGGCATATTAAACAGCTGCCGGGAATGCGCTTCGCCAAGGCCTAATATAGCCACAGAGGACGCAGAGATCACCGAGAGTGATAGAAAATAAAACCGGTAGAAAATAAAAGTTTAAAGGCTTTTAGCTTTTTATTTCTTTTCATTA
>CAZIDC010000158.1:0-6763 GCA_964537885.1 uncultured Syntrophaceae bacterium
CCAATCTGGCCAATTTTCCGAGGGCTTTCTGGAAGAATGCAGAGTTTTTCAGACGCGTTGCCGATGAGAGGATCGTAAAAAGCATCGAAGAGGGCATCCCGGGGACCTCCATGCCTCCCTATGGGGCGCTGCTAGGAAGCGAATCCATCCACTCCCTCATCGACTTGCTCTTCCGCGAATTCATTAAAATCAAGAGGAGCGATAAGGCAGAAGTTCAACCTGTTCCCCTCCCAGCCAAAATTTTTCTCCCCGGAGAACAAGGGGAGAAGGCGTATAAAAAATTCTGCTCTCGCTGTCACGGAGTTGCCGGGAATGGCAGGGGATCAGAGTACCTTAAGTACCTCCCTCGTCCGCGAGACCTGACCAATCAGCCGTATTTCAAAAAGATCGATGACGGGCGGATTGGGCAGGCGATCTACGCGGGTGTTCCAGGGACTGGGATGGGGGCGTTTTCCGCAAAGCTCTCGCCAGAGACTATGGGGTCCCTCGTGAAAAAAATTCGGGATTTTTCCAGGACAAAGGAAGGCGGATCAAGTTGAATGGATAGGCGAGAGTTTTTATTCAGGGGGGCCTTTCTGACCGGTCTCGGAGCTCTGGGAGCAGCGCTGGCTGGCGTATTCGGTGATCTGTGGACGGCAGCCCACAAGTTTTCTTCGGCGCGCTGGGTTCCGGTGGCCCCGATGAATCAGTTTCCGCAGGATTGCGTCGCTCCCTTCCCGGAATACAAGATCGCCATCGTGAAGTCCGGGTTGAAGATCGGGGCCATGAGCCTGGAGTGCACCCATTTAGGCTGCGTGGTGAACGTGGTTGACCGGGGGTTTTTTTGCCCCTGCCATGGAAGTGATTTCGGGTCTATGGGGGAAGTTTATTCCGGGCCGGCCAATGAGCCTCTTCCCTGGCACGAGGTTATAAACCGGGAGGGAAAAATCTGGGTTCATCTCGGGAAGAAAAGCGGAGGGCCCAAGTGGCTTGAAGTGCAGAACCGCACCGATACGGGGCCGAAGGAGGGCAGACCATGAAAAAAAAGGCCAACTTCCTTCGCCATCTCCATCCCCCCCAAATCCGCCGCCGGACCATCCAGCCGTCGACCACCATGGGTTTGGGGATTGTCTGCTTGACTTGTTTCTTGATCCTCGGGGCGACGGGCGCAACCATGCTCCTTTATTACCTACCCGATCAGGGGACGGCTTATGATCGCATTCTTCACATTATGACCACTCTTCGATTCGGCGGTCTGTTGCGCAGCCTTCATTTCCTGGCGGCGAATGTATTGTTGATTGCCGGGATGCTGCATCTAACCAGGGTCTTTTTCACAGGGAGTTATCAGGGGCGCTGGCTGAACTGGGTTTACGGCCTTATCCTGCTGTTCCTCATTTTCTTCAGCAACTACACCGGTTATCTTTTGCCCTGGGACCAGACTTCCTACTGGGCTATCAAGGTGGGCTCCAGCCTGGCTGCTTACGTCCCAGCAGTGGGGCCTCCCGTAAAGAACTTCCTGCTTGGAGGAGAAGAGGTTGGCCAGGAGACCCTGATCCGTTCTTTTGCCCTGCATGTTGCCGTCCTTCCTCTGCTTTGGATAATCTTTATTTCCCTCCATCTCTGGCGCATCCGCAAAGACGGCGGGTTGGCGGCCCCTGAGGATGTCGAGCCATTGAAATTGGCGTCCTCTCCCTGGCTCTTCCGGGCCGAGTTAACTTCCGGGCTTCTCACCCTTTCTTTGCTCCTTTTATTATCCCTGTTCATCGAAGCCCCTCTTTTTGCCCGAGCTGACCCGCTGCATCCTCCCAACCCGGCCAAAGCCCCCTGGTATTTCGTGGGCATTCAGGAGATGATGAGCTACTCGGCAACTTTGGGCGGGGTTGTCATTCCGGCTCTGATCGCTCTTTTCTTAATATTTATTCCCATCCTGGACCGGACGAAAGGGAAAAGCGGAAAATGGTTCGCCAAAGATCGATGGGTATTCAACGCTATCCTAACTTTCATTCTGCTGAGTCAGGTGTCCATGATTGTAGTGGGACAATGGATACGGGCAAAAAATTGGGTATTTAAATTTCCTTGGTAGAAATTGACTTTAAAGGAGTGAGCCATGAACTTTTCGAAGGGATTTTTTTTGATCGTGCTGTTCCTGGTTGGGACCGGCTTAACCGGCGCGGGTTTTTCCGCAGAAAAGGAAAAGGAGTTTGCAAAGATTAAAAAGATGAAAGAAAAGGAGCTTACTTCCCGAGCCAAGGAGGCCTTGGGGAAAAAGTACCCTGCCGAAAAGTGGGAGCAGTACAAATTCCCGAAATATGTATACACCAGCGAGGCCGTGCTGGCCGGCTATAAAATTGCCGTAAAAACCCCCCAGCTTCTGGCCAAGTTTCCATGTTATTGCTTCTGCGATGAGATGGGTCATAAAAACCTGTCCTATTGTTTCTTGGAAAAAGGGGTGATCGGCGGGAAATTCGACGACCATGCCTCCACCTGCAATATCTGCTATACCCAGGCCATGCGGGCGTTTCTTTGGATTGAGCTGGGGGCCACGGATCAGGAGATGCTCCGGGCCATGAAAGAGGTTTATGGAAAATAGAAAAGGAGGGGAGAAAATGTTGAACAGGAAAGGTCAACGAATGTTTTGGTTCCGGGCAGGGATTTTGATTCTGTTTATCTTTTCCCTGTCAGCCTGCGCCATTCCAATTCGGCCGGCCTTTAAAGTAGACGAATCTTTATCCATTGGAAATATCCAGGGGGATAAATTCATCGGGCAAAGGTTTCCTTTCAAGGTAAAAATCCCGTCAGGATGGCAGGGTACAACCCAGTATCCTGAATTTTTGGTAGAACAGGGGTATGGCCGGGAAGGACTGAAAGCAACCCCTTTTTTCCTCTTCAATCCCCAAACGAAATCCAGTGTTCAATTCGATTTCTCCCCCGCCGGAAGAACCGTTCGTTTTAGTCAGGAAATGATTGAAGCTCTGGTCCGGATGTCAGGGGGGGGCTTGGTGTCAGAGATCCACGAGGAGCACGGTAAGGGCACACCCATGAAGCTGAGCAAGGCAGCACCCATTCAATTGAAGGGCGTTCCTTATGCGGCCCGGATGTCTGCCACGATGACCATCAAAGGAGAAGCCCGGGAACAGGGCTGGATATACGCCTTCGCAGAACCCTTCCAGATTTTCATCATGTATCTCATCACCGATGAGGATCGGGCTGCGGATCAGGGGGCCTTGGATCAAGCTTTATCCTCGTTCGAGTACCTGGGGGTCCGATGAAATCCATTGGGCGTGAGTTTCTTTTGGCCTTATTCCTGGCCGGGATTTTTCTTACGATTCCCTTCTATCAAATGATTGAGGCTCATAGCCCCATGGGTTGGAATGCGCCGGCCAAGGAGAAGAAGGTTAAAAACCCCGTCCCTAACACTCCTGAATCGTGGAGCAGGGGTCAGGTTATCTACCTGGGAAAATGCGCCATCTGTCATGGGGTGAAAGGAGAGGGGCAGGGAGAAATGGGCAAGACGCTTGACCCTCGTCCCCCGGACTTTACCGACCGGTACATGATGAAAGAGATGACGGATGGCGAGATATTCTGGAAGATAACCACCGGGAAAGGAGCGATGCCTTCTTACCAAAAAGAATTGACCGAAAAGGAAAGATGGGATCTGGCCAATTATATAAGGTCTTTGGCCAAGAGCAGGTGAGGAGTTCCCGGAAAAATTTCTTCAAGGGGCAAGGGAAATTGTTACAGAAGCCCCAGGCGGATGTCGCCGCTCCCGGCCCGGCCGGCGCTCCCGACCAGGATTGGCATCGTGATTTCTTGCAAGTTGGGGGCAAGGCCCGGTTTCAAGCGGGGCCGAATAGATCCAAAAAATCGGGGCTGCGCTTCCTTATCCTGCCTTTACAGGCGGGGCTTCGGGTGGTCGAACGGTCTATTCAGAGGAGTGAAACATGAAATTGGTTTTAATCCTGACAGCCCTTCTTTGCCTGCTGGTTGCCGGGGTCGCTGTTTTTGTTTGGTCGGGTGCCTATAATGTTTCAGCCAAGGTGCCTCACTGGAGCATCACTCTCTGGTTCCTGGAGAAAGTGCGTGACCAATCGATCTCCACTCATAGCAAGCAAATTCCCACTCTCTCCTCCCGGAATCCGGAACGTATAAATATAGGTTTCAGAAACTACCACGCCATGTGTCGAACCTGCCATGGCGCACCTGGCTATCCTGAGTCTGAAATTGCCTTGGGACTCTACCCAACGCCCCCGGAGCTCACCTCAAAAGCCGTGCAGGGGATGAGTGACGCCGAGCTTTACTGGATCATCGAAAATGGGATTAAGATGACCGGCATGCCTGCCTTTGGTCCAACGCATAGTAAGGATGAACTTTGGGAAGTCGTTACTTTTGTTCGACATTTGCCGAACTTGAACCCCAAAGAGTATCAAGCCATGGTTAAAGGAGCCGGCTTCCAGGAAGAAGGGGCGGAAGACCATCATCATGGCAAATGAGGGTTCTCATTTTTTCCAGATGCCAGAAATCAGCCTGTGCTTCCTTTCCTTTTTTCTGAACTTCTTCTGGGAAGTGGCGCAGACATATTTTTATACCATGAAAGATTCCTCGTTTAATACGATGCTCTATGGATGGATTCATTGCACTTTAGGAGATGTCATTCTGACGATGGTGTCCTTCTGGACCGTTAGCCTGATCAGCCGTAGCCGCAGATGGCTCCTCCGTCTGACTCCATCAAATTTCATCTCCTTTATCATGCTTGGCCTCGTTTACACCGTTATCAGCGAGCGGCTAAACGTCTATATTTTTGAGTCATGGGCGTATGATGAGTCAATGCCTCTCATCCCCTGGATAAAGGTGGGCGTGGCCCCCTTTCTGCAATGGATAGTTATCCCTCCGATGGCCATCCTATTGGTCCGGCATCATCTTTTATTAAGACAGGAATTGGAAGAAATAAAATCAAGATAGCCAGTGCTGAGAAATGAAAGAAAGAATAACCAAGCCGCGAGATGAATTCCGTTTTTAAAGGGGGAAAATGATGAGGCTCCGGGGACATTCTTTGCTAATGGCTTTCACCGTTTTGCTGGTGGTGTATTTATCTTCCCAGGTTCAGGGTGAGGAAACGAAACTGCCTTCAAAACCGCAGGAAGCTCTCCGCCTTGAAGACCTGGAACAGATGGCCCTGAAAAATAACCCGACGATTCAGCAGGCATCTGCTTTCGTCCATTCCGCGGAGGGACAAAAGGTTCAGGCTGGGCTCTATCCCAACCCAACCTTGGGTTATGCGGGTGAAGAGATCACTGTCCGTCGTCCTTCAGACAAAAGCCAACACTACCTTTTCATTGAGCAGAAAATCGTTACTGCGGGAAAGCTTCGACACAGCCGTGATATCTTCGTCCAGGACCAGGTACGGGCCGAAGCGGAGCAACAGGCCCAGATACAGCGCGTGCTCAACACCGTTCGGCTCTTATATTACCGGGTGTTGGGTACGCAGCGGCTGGTCGAATTACGAAGTGAATTGACAAAAATCGCCCGGGAGGCTGTGGATATTTCCGAGGAACTGTACAATATTGGCCAGACTGACCGGCCCGATGCTCTCGAAGCCGGGATTGAAGCCCAAAAGGCGGAACTTGATTTCTTGACTGCAAGAAATGAACTACAACGTGCCTGGCAGATGCTTCTGGCCGTGGTTGGGGACCCAACCCTTTCTCCAACCCGGTTAGTTGGTGACCTGGAGGCAGAAATTCCCCGACTCGATCAAGAGGCAACTTTCGGGAAGATCTTGCGGGAAAGCCCAGAAATCAAGATCACCCAGATCCGTCTTGATCGGGCCCAGGCTGCCCTTCAGCGGGCGAAGGTCCAGCCCATTCCGGATGTCTCCTTGCGCGTAGGCCTTGGATATGATGTCGAACGGCTTGAGGGAGAACGGGCGGGTCTTTCAGGATTTGTGCAGGTAGGCATTCCTATTCCTCTTTTTGATCGCAATCAAGGAAACATCGCAACAGCATCGGCTGAACTCAGTGCCGCCAAGGACGAAATCCGCCGCGTGGAACTGAACCTTCGCGCCCGGCTGGCTTCGCCTTTTGCCACATATCTGACTTCTTTACAGACGGTGGAACGATATCGAAAAGGAATTCTCCCCCAGGCTCAAAAGGCATATGACCTCTACTTGAAGAGCTTTCAGCAGATGGCAGCCGCCTATCCCCAGGTCCTCATTGCGCAGCGCACCCTCTTCCAGGTTCGCACAAACTATGTTCAGGCAGTTGTGAGTCTAAGACAGAGCGTGGTTGAGATTGAGGGCTTCATGCTGACAGACGGTCTGAATGCGCCGGGTAGTTTTTTATCGGGAGGGGAAATCCAGCTTGGGGCAATGCCTGACCTCAAGTCCGGTACGCACGTTATCAGAGCGGATGAGGTATACGGTAGATAACCCCCGATACAAACGGCAAGGAGGGAAGATCATGAATATTGATCGACGAGGTGTTCTGCGCGGTGGGGCCGGCGTTCTGGCCTGGCTGGCCGGCCTGAAAGCGTCTGCTCGGGCTCAATCACATCCGGCACAACACGAGCAGCGAGAGAAACCGGAAAGTCATGAGAAGGGTACGCCTCTACGGGCAGGAGGATTCGATCCTGTCCAGACACCAGACATTCCAAGACTCCCTTACGAATTACAGGACGGGGTGAAGATTTTTCATCTCGTGGCGGAGCCGGTTAAGCGAGATTTTATTCCTGGCAAAACCTTCGATGTCTGGGGGTATAATGGCAGCATGCCTGGACCCACCATTGAGGTAAT
>CAZIDC010000159.1:0-6740 GCA_964537885.1 uncultured Syntrophaceae bacterium
GCCGCTGAAATCCCCCCTAACCCCCCTTTGCCAAAGGGGGGGAGGGGGGATTTCTGGGATTGCTTTTGGCCCTATGCAAAACTTATTCTTTTGGTTGCGGCAATGCCGCCCTGTGTTGTTTACGGGAAAACGAGTTTCCCCGGCAGCCGGCACATCTCGACAGGATATTGATAGTCGGGTACGGGCCAGCCGTAGCGCTTCCTGAATTTCATCCGGTGGATGTTGGCATGTTCTTTGGACTCCCAGCCCATCCCGCTCTTCGGGACAAATTCCGGGGGATGCTTTTCCACGGAAAGAAATCCCGCGCGGACGGCCTGGCGGACTATCTCTTCGCCGGTTTTGGTCCTGACCAGGATGGCGTTGATGTTGGGATCCGGGCTGACTTTTTGAAAAACATCTCCCAGCGCAAGGTCGGCCACCCGCGCCGAGAAGTCCGGACACATGAGGCACCGGTCCCTTTTGCTTCCCGGCCCCAAGAAATGCCAGGTATATTCGTGTTTGGTGGCTACATGGTGGATTTTCCCGTCTTTGGTGGTGGCGGTGAGGGATCCGGGCCACTGTCCCCCTTTGTAATCTAAAGCCGCTATCTCCTCCAGTTTGTCGAGGCCGGCAAATTCGTAAAGCAGATGCTTGATCCCCTCAAAATAATAAGTCGATGCACAAAAGAGGCCCAGGGTCAGCTTGATGGCCCGGGCGATTTCCGCCGGGCGCCCGGCCATCTGCATCTTCCGCAAAGGATGGATGTGGCAGGGCATACCCACGACCGCAATTTTTTTAAACCCCTTTTCGACCACGGCCTCGCGGAGAAGTGAGTTTACACTCACCATTTCGGCGGTAAACCGCGTGGCCTTTCTCAGTTCTTCCGGGCTGGCAGCCAAAAAGGGGACGCAGCGCCACGGCCGCTGAGGATCCGCACCGGCTACGATGGCGGCATCGATCACACCCTTTTTTAGGGCGTAATTCAATACCGCGGTGGTGGCTCCTCCGGAAGAAGAAGTCGCCCGAATCCAGGGATCGGTAGCATATCCCCGAAGGCATTGACGGTAGATACCCAAGGGGTGATTTTGAAAGCTGCTTTTCCGGCCAAAAAGCCACGTGTCCATATCGGCCAGAGGGATGTTTGCTCCCGCACAAACCCCGGAACAAAGGCCGCATTGAATGCATTTTCCGATGAGCTTGGGCTCTAACTCTCCATCGACATCGGCGACTTTTAGAACCTTCTTTGGGCATACCCCGACGCAGGCGCCGCAGGCGGTACAGAGTCCCTTGAGGATCACCCTTTTTTTGAGCTGCTCAAATCCGGCAGGCACTTAACACCTCCTTTTTATGATAATGTCCCGGCAGAATATAACAAAAAATCGGGGTCGCGGCAATGTTCTTTTGCAAAGCTCCCTGGCCATAAAGAACCACTGCGGATAGGACCGAGGGAATCACTCTCCCGCCCGGGCCACGAATCCCAGGGGGGAAATTTTCTTGACACTTCCAGCCAATTCAGCTATTGGTTACCCTATCATGCCATTCAGTCATTCTCATTCCTGTCCAGGATTACCGGGGGGGAACCAGATGATCACACGCGAGAGACGCATTCTCTCGGGGAAAGGGCGATTCATCGACGATCTGGAACTGCCGTCCATGGTCCACTGCGTTTTCATCGGCAGCCCCTACGCCCATGCCCGAATAAGGAAAATGGATGTCAGCAAGGCCCGGAAAAATCCCGGTGTTTTAACGGTCATCACCGGAGAAGAACTTCGGCGACATACCGCCCCGCTGCCGGCAACTTCTGACTTCAGCGGTCGCCCCGGCTGGCACTGGCGGGCCCCCGAGATATATCCCCTGGCCGTGGGGAAAGTTAGATTTCATGGCGAGCCCGTGGCCGCCATCGTGGCGGAAACACCCAGGCAGGCCCTGGAAGCCGCGGGAGGAATGGAAGTTGAATACGATCCCCTTCCGCCGGTGATGGATGCGGTTTCGGCCATGGAAAAGGATGGACCGTTGGTCTACGAAGAATGGGGGGATAATGTCCAGCTCCATACCGTATTCAACTTTGGGGATGTGGCAAGAGCATTCCAGGAGGCCGACCGGGTATTGCAATTTTCCTGGCACGAGAACCGAACTTCCGGGTTCCCCCTGGAACCCCGGGGATGTCTATCCATGTATGAGCCAATGACGGAAACCCTGCATACCTGGGGCTCGTACCAGTGTCCTTTCCGCGCCCAGCATTATATTTCCCACGTATTGCGTCTTCCCCAGACGAGTGTGCGAGTCACGGCGTCGGACATCGGGGGAGGCTTTGGCAACAAAATAAATATCTGGAAGTATACGGTCGTCTGCTTGGCGGCGATGTTGACCGGTCGGCCGGTAAAATGGCATGAGAGCACGAGGGAGTTTTTCCTGACCGGCCCCCACCAGAGGGACGTGGTCTGGGACAGCGAAGTGGCCATCAAGAATGACGGCCGGGTCCTGGGAATCAAAGCGCGATTTATCCAGGATCTGGGCGTGGAAATCTCCAACCGGGATTATGCGGCGCCGAGCATTCAAGCGGCTTGTTCCTCCGTTCCCAACGCCTACCGGCTTCAGGGGTTAAAGGTTGAAGCTTATGGAATCGTCACCAATAAGTCCTTTTACGGCGCCTACCGGGGTTTCGGGAAAGACAAGGGCGCCAAATTTATGGAAAGGATCATGGACTTCGTTTCCCGGGAATGCAACTTGAATCCAGCGGATCTGAGGCTTAAGAACTTTATCCAGCCCCAGGAGTTCCCCTATAAACAGATATCCGGCCTGGTTTATGACAGCGGCAATTATCCGGCCGTTTTGCAGGAAGCGCTGAAAACCGCGGAAGTTGATTCCTGGAAGGCAAAACAGGAGGAACTCCGGAAAGAGGGCAAGCATATCGGCATCGGGATGGCCTTTGTAGTGGAGCCGGCGGGGATTGCCGCACCCAACGCCCGTTTTAGCGGTTTAGTGCAGGCCCGGGTGCGGATCACTGCCGATGGACTGGTTGAAATATACAGCGACCGCACCGAGATCGGTCAGGGCGCGGAGATGACCAACACCTTAGTCATTTCCCAGATCCTGGGGGCTAACCCCGAGGATATTGTCGTCAAACCCGTTACGTCGGATATCATCGGCATGGGGCCCATATCGAGCCGGGGCGCGGTTTATTCGGTGAGCGCGCTGGCCCGGGCGGCCAAGGGTTTGAAAGAGATCATCGTTAAATATGCCAGCGCCTTCTTTAAGGATAGACCGGAGAATATCCGCCTGGAGAACGGGACCATCTATGCCTCGAAAAATCCCGAAAATCGCCTGACCTACAAGGAATTAGCCGACCGGATGTACTTCCGCCCGGGGGCCAGGGGTCTGCCGCAAGAGATGCAGTTGAACCATGAGACTCTGCTCGACGTCTCGGCCTCCTGGTTCAGTCCCAATAGCGCCGCGAACCCGACAAGCACCTATACCACTTTTTCATCTTCCGCCGATATTGCCGTGGTGGAAGTAGACACGGAAACGGGAGCCACCCGAATCTTAAAATACGTCCACGTCCACGATGCGGGGAAGATCATCAGCCGGGAGGTCGTGGACGGCCAGATCTATGGGGGGGTTGTCCAGGGAATTGGGGAGGCGCTCTCGGAGGAATTGATTTACAACGAGCAGGGAGAGTTGTCCTCCAGCTCCTATGCCGATTTTGTCATGCCCACCGCCGTCGATGCTCCGGACATTGTCATCAAACATTTGGAAACCCCCTCTCCCTATACCGAGCTGGGCACCAAAGGCATGGGGGAGTCGCCGATCATCGGTTCTAAAGCGGTGATCATCAGCGCCATCGAAGACGCTTTATCTCCCTTCCATATCCTCATTACGGAAACTCCGGCGACGCGGGAAAAAGTCCGCCGCTGGATCCGGCATTCAACCGCGGGGTGATCCCATGAAAATACCCATCACCATAAAGGTCAATGGCCGTCTTTATCAATTGGAAGTGGAACCGCAGGAGACTTTTCTGGATGTTTTAAAAAACAGATTAAAAATCAAAAGCGTCCACCGGGGTTGTGAAGAGGGGGAATGCGGCGCCTGCACCGTTTTGCTCAACGGAAGGCCGGTATGCTCCTGCCTGATCCTTTCTCCCCAGGTGGATGGAGGCGAAGTCCTCACCTTAGAGGGACTGAGCCGGGATGGAGAATTCCATCCTCTGCTTACGGCCTTTATGGAAAATTATGCCATCCAGTGCGGGTACTGCACTCCCGGAATGGTCATGACGGCTTATTACCTTTTGCATCATTTGACGGATTTTTCCGACGAGAGCATAAGAAAAGGATTAGAGGGCAATCTCTGCCGCTGCACGGGATACGTCAATATTCTCAAAGCGATCAAGGCTGCCAAGAAAGAAAAGGATTCGGGCTCCTGGTGGTAAGTCGGATTGCAGCCGGGCGAAAAAACGAGGTTAAATCCCTATGAGCTTTTTTGTCGGATCCATGACCATACCCGAAGTGGAATATCACCGTCCCAAGGAATTAGCCGCCGCCTTAGTTCTCCTCCGCGAGCTTAAGGGTGGCTATAAACTCATCGCCGGGGGTACAGACCTTATCCCGGCCATTCGCCGGGGTGCTTTATCCCCTACCTTCAGCCACTGGGTCGACCTCCGATCGATAAAGGAGTTGGATTATATTCGCCAAGAAGATGGTTTAATTTGCATCGGAGCGGTCACCCGTCTCGCCGATATTGAGGCTTCGCCAATCATTCGGAAGGGCTTTCCCCATTTAGCCGAGGCTGTTGGCCAAATAGGATCTTTGCAGATTCGGAGCCAGGGGACCATAGGCGGTAATTTAAGCAACGCCTCCCCGGCCGCCGATACGGCGCCACCCCTGCTCACCTTAGAGGCTAAGATTTTACTGAAGAGCATAGACCGGCAAAGAGTCGTACCCCTGGACCAGTTCTTCCTTGGGCCGGGAAAGACGGTCCTATCTGCCGGCGAAATTTTAGCCGAAATTCAGATTCCAATTCCCCGGGCTGAAGAGAGGTGTTGCTTCCTGAAATTGGGCCGCCGGAATGCCTTCACCTTAGCGATCGTCTCCGTGGCTACCCGGTTGAAAATCCAGAACGGCGTTTTTCAAGGGGTCAGGATTGCCTTGGGGGCCGTGGCTCCGGTGCCCATCCGAGTCCCAAAGGCCGAAGGATTTTTGAGCGGTCAAAGAGTGAGCGAGCCAACCATCACCCATGGGGCCAGAATCGCGAGCGATGAGGTTCAACCGATATCCGACGTCCGGGCAAGCGCCGCCTATAGAAAGGATATGTCTTACGTATTGACCCGCAGGGCGATTCTGTCTTGCATGACTCCTAAGCCGGCGTAGCCGTAATAAAAAAATTCAAAATTCAAGATTTAAAATTCAAAAAGGTCTTAGAGAGTTTTTCCGGGGCATTCACTTGAAGATCTCTCGTACCACTTGGCGAACAACTTTATTCGCAGCAAACTAAGAAAGGCAATGGAAGAGAATAGAGCGGGGGAAAAGATCGATTACCGGGGCCTGATTCTTCTGAGCCTGGGCCACATGATGACCGACCTGAACACCAGCGCCCTGCCGGCCCTGCTTCCTTTCCTGAAAGAAGCGCTGGGCCTTTCTTATGCCATGGCCGGAACGATCATGCTGTTTTCAAACCTGACCTCTTCGGTCATCCAGCCGTTTTTTGGCTATATCACCGACCGGAAATCATTTCTCTGGTTCCTGCCGCTGGGTATTTTTTGCGCCGCCCTGGGAATCGCCCTCTTAGGGTGGGCTTCCAGTTACGAACAAATTATCGTCCTGGTGATCTTAAGCGGGCTGGGCGTGGCCATTTATCATCCCGAGGGATGGCGTATTTCCAACTTTTTCGCCGGGGAGAAAAAAGCCACGGGCATGTCCATCTTCGGGGTAGGGGGAAACCTGGGTTTTGCCTTTGGCCCGTTGATGGCCGTGATCTTCGTAAAGGCGCTGGGGCTAAAGGGAAGCGCTTTCTTTCTGATTCCCGGAGCGGCCATGGCCGGGGTGTTTCTCTTCAGCCGCGTCTGGCGTGTGCGCCGGCCTTCGGTTCGCACTGCACCCCCCGCAACCGCAACGGCTGTTCCCGGCAAGTCGGCGTTATATCCGATGTCTCTCCTCCTGGGGATGGTGATGCTGCGGTCCTGGGCGCACATCGGGTTGATGACTTTCATCCCTTTTTATTTCATCAATCATCTGAAGGGCGACCCGATGCACGCCGCGAACCTCCTCTTTGCCTTTCTGGCCGCGGGAACCTTTGGCACGCTTGCCGGGGGGCCGCTGGCCGATCGCTTCGGCCATAAAAAGATCGTCCTTTTCAGCCTGGGCGGCACCTCCCCGTTTTTGGTTCTTTTCCTCCTGAGCTCCGGCGTCTGGTCCTTTATCTGGTTTATCCTGGCCGGATTCATCCTTATTTTTTCCTTCACCGTGTCCATGGTCATGGGCCAATTCTTCATGCCGAAAAGTCTGGGCATGGCTTCGGGTTTGATCGTCGGGTTTGCCATTGGCACTGGCGGCATCGGGGCCGCCGTGTTGGGGCTCTTTGCCGACCGCTGGGGTGTCCCCCTGACTCTCTGGGTTATCGCCTTCATTCCCTGGGCAGCTTTCATCCTGGGAGCGCTCATTCCCTACCCATCAAAAAGGAGACCGGGGTAACTGGCGCCGCATAAAGATGTCTTGCGCGGCGGGGATGGGGGAAGTGGGATACTGATCATTTTGAAATTTTCATTTTTG
>CAZIDC010000160.1:0-6726 GCA_964537885.1 uncultured Syntrophaceae bacterium
TCATGCCCCAAAACAACCCCATAAGATGTGGCGCACATGCGCTGAGGAACAAGGCGAGGCCGATCCAACGGATTGAAGTCAATTTCCCATCCATCCGACTAACCCCAGGTAAAGGCCTTTGAAGGGAATATTATCGAGGGAGAATACCTTTTTCTCCTCCCCCATGGCTAAATCTTTAACCCAAATATGTTCGACCCACTCAAAGCGTCCCTCCCTGGAAGAAATCTTTTCCGTAAAAGCAATGGATTTGCCCGAATGGGACAACTTAAACCACCGGAGGCCCTGCGCTATTTTTAACGGAATTTCTTTTTGGGCCTTAAGGGTCGGGGTCACTGCGAAGAGAAAAGATAATATGCCCCGTTGCCCTTTCATTGATTTCACGTCCGAGAAGATATATGTTCCGTCGGGCAATCCCCCGACGAATCGTGGCGCGGAATCTACCGCCCTTTGGAATTTGTCGCTTAAAGGAAATCGGAAAAAATTTTCCGGCAATCTGACCAAATCCGTCCCATCCTCTTTTATCGTGTAAGCGCCTGTCCTCTTATATGATTCCTCTGAAGTCATATGAACGTCACCCGTATCTAATGAAAAAAAGACCCGATCCCCATCCGGCAGCCATCCGATCGCAGAGGCAAAACAATCAAGAAATATTCGGCTGACGTCAATTTGGTGTAAGAGCTTCCCCGTTTCAGTCTCATGGATAAAAATGAACGGCTTTTGGCCCAGGTAGTTTGAATAACCGATCCTTGTGCCAGCGGGATTGACAAACATTTCCGCAAGGGATTGTTCCCCCATGACATCCAGAATCTTTTTGAACCTGTTAGAGCCATCGCCATTGAGTTCGTAAATGGAAGCCTTTGAAGCATACCAGCGACCCGGATTGAGCCTCTTTTCCACGGCATGGGCAAAAATCTTCTTTTTGCTGGAAACCAGGACCTCCCCTGGATGTCCGGGCATCCCCCTTCTGTGCGACAGCATGATGGATGTGTGTTCGTCTGAAAATATCGCGCGGATTTCCTTGCCATCCGGATGGATGGAATAAATCTTCGTATGAACGATGTCGGGATAGCGCTGAAGACTTTCATAGCGGATGGCGTAAAGCAGTTTTTCCTCTGCCCAAAGGTTTGTGGTGAAAAGAATTATAAATAGGATTGTACCCAGAATTTTTCCCATTCTTTTGCCTCAGGAACACCGATCCACAGTCTTCCTTCCTTTGGGGCACAATCCCCCGCAGAGAATTCCCCTCTTAAGGGCAGCATGGAGGGCTGCTTTATCCGCCCCTGTCTGTCCACCGGAAATAATCTTGGGAAAGACTATTCCAGGCATAAAATGAAGCTCCGAATTTTGATGGCATTTTAAAAACTTGGAGGGGGAAAGTCAAGCGGGCTGAATGGCTCGGGATTGTTCCAAGGGGGGATATGGTCATTCCTCTCCAAAAGAGGCTTGGAAACTGGTATTGGGCACTTATCTGCGTTTTACCGGAGAAAATCGATTCCGGGGAATTTTAGAGCGTTCCCGGAGGTGTTTTTTGAGCTCGAATTAACTATTTTTTTGCCTTTTTCCGAATTATTTTAAAATTGTAAACGGAAAAGGAAAAGTGTAGCACTCCCTGGAAGGAAAACCTGCTTGTGGGAGGGGTAAATACCTTCTCTTTTCCTTTTCATCCTCGGCATATATATTTTCCGCTTGACAATAGCATTTATCTTTGAATAAATAGAACTAATCTTTTTCTTAATCGACATCCTTATTCATTTTTACATTTTTCCACTTTCCCTTACCCTAAAGGAGGGGGCGGTCATCCTCGATATTTGATCCCCATATAATCTTAGTCTTCTTACGTTTCCAAGAAGTCGTAGAAAAGGAATGAAATCCGAAAATATGAAATATAGGAAATGAAAAAGGAGGACGTCATGAAGAAAAACATTTGTTTTGTTTTTGCCTGCGCAGTCATCATGCTTTCTTTTGCAACCGCCAGTGCGGAGTATTTGGGGTCGATGGAGCCTGTACCCCTCAGCAAGGTGTGGAATGTATCAATGGGGATCGGCTATCAGTATTATTCGGACAAGATCGAAGTCGGTTCAACATCATTCAACTTAAAACAGAACCAGATTTTCTTGCAGCTGTCTGCAACCAAGGGGAACCTCGAAGGGTATCTCCGAGTTGGCGGGGCGGACCTGCGAATCGATGATGCTTTCAATCCAAATGTTTCCGGCGGTAAAAGGGACTTTGATGATACTTTCAATGCATTCCTGACAGCTGGCGGCAGAGGATCCATCCCCGTTAATCCCTATTTGTCCATCAACCCCTTCGTGCAAGCAACCTTCTATCCGGATTTTAAAGATCATACCGATGGAACGGTCGGAAGCATACCGGTAAGGCAGGAGCTTGAAGTTTCCTTTTATAAAGTCGAGGCGGGTTTCTTCTTCCAGGGTAATTTGAAACCGGTCACCATTTACGCTGGCCCATTTGTTTATTGGATCCAGGGCGATGTCGAAGCAACAACGAGCTCAGCCGGATTCCAACCGTCTTTCTCCGGTGGAAGCGAATTCGAGGAAGAGGGGAATATCGGGGGAGCTGCGGGCATCAGGATCCCGATCGGTGGAAATTTCAGCGTCGGAATCGAAGCTCAATACCGGCAGAGATTTTCTGCCGGGGGTATGATCAACTATTCGTTTTAAGATATGCGCTCCGTCTGTTGAATTGGAATCAATGGCAAATATCCGCTTTAATCTGGTTAAAAATCTTTCTAACGGAACAGCAAATCCAAGCCCCGCTACCAAGAATTTCAAGGGGTTAGATGAATAATCTAACCCCTTTTAAGTTGCTTAAAAATTCCCTACCCAACACCATACCCAAAAAAATCAATTTTTCTTCCACCAGTAACGAAGGTCTCCATAATGCCAAAGGGAATAAAAACTTGAGCAACCTTGACACCCACCCTATTTTTCCTTTATTCTATCACTCTCAGCAGAAGGCGGAGCAAAGGGGAAATCCCCCCTGAGGAGGCTCCTCTTGCCCCGGTCCGCCTTCTCAGGGAGCCATTCCGGTTCGCCGTTGCAGGGGCGAGACGGCGTTAAATCTCTCAAGGCCGTTCCAGAGAGGATAGTTCATGAAATCCACAATGCCAAACCCGGTTCGATACGACCCATCCCTTATCACCGCCGACGATCTTTTTCTGTTCAACCAAGGCACCCATTTCCGCCTCTACGAGAAGCTGGGATCCCATCTTGTGCGAAAGGACGGCGCGGAGGGAACGTATTTCGCCGTTTGGGCCCCCGATGCCGAGCGGGTAGCGGTGATCGGGGATTTTAACAACTGGAGCAAGGAGACGCATCTCCTCCGTCCCCGGGACCAATCCGGAATCTGGGAGGGAATCATCCCCGGCCTGGGGGAGGGGGCTGCCTACAAATATCATGTTCAGTCGCGGTTTCGCGGATACCGGGCCGACAAATCCGATCCTTTCTCCTTTTACAACGAGGTCCCTCCGAAGACGGCTTCGGTCATCCGGGACCTCCGCTACGTATGGAGCGACAAGGAATGGATGATCAAAAGGGCCGGATTCAACTCTCACCGCGGGCCTATGGCCATATACGAAGTGCACCTTGGTTCGTGGATGCGGGTTCCCGAGGAGAATCACCGGTCCCTGACCTACCGGGAGGCGGCTCCGAAGCTCGCCGCCTATGTCAAGGAGATGGGGTTCACCCATGTGGAGTTCCTGCCGGTCACAGAGCACCCCTTCTACGGCTCCTGGGGCTACCAGTGCACCGGTTATTTTGCGCCCACCAGCCGGTACGGGACCCCCCAGGATTTGATGTTCTTGATCGACTTCCTTCACCAGCAAGGGATCGGCGTGATCCTGGACTGGGTTCCTTCCCATTTCCCAACCGACGAGTACGGCCTCGGGTTCTTTGACGGGACCCATCTCTATGAACACCAGGATGTCCGCCAGGGAATCCACCCGGATTGGAACAGCTTTATTTTCAACTACGGCCGAAACGAAGTGCGCAGTTTTCTCTTGAGCAGCGCCCTCTTCTGGCTGGAGGCCTTCCACGTGGATGGTCTCCGCGTCGATGCGGTCGCCTCCATGCTTTATCTCGACTACTCCCGGAAGGAAGGCGAGTGGATTCCCAACACCTTCGGCAGCAGGGAGAACCTGGAGGCAATTTCGTTCCTGCGGAGATTCAACGAAGAGGTTTATAAAAACTATCCCGCCGTCCAAACCATCGCTGAAGATTCCACGGCCTGGCCCATGGTGTCCAAGCCCACTTATGTGGGGGGCCTCGGATTCGGAATGAAATGGGACATGGGCTGGATGCATGACACTCTGGAGTACATGTCCAAGGACCCTGTTTTTCGAAAATTCCACCATAACCGGTTGACCTTCCGGCTCCTGTACGCCTTTCACGAGAACTTCATCCTCCCCCTTTCCCATGACGAGGTCGTTCACGGGAAAGGATCGCTCTTGGGCAAAATGCCTGGAGACGACTGGCAGAAATTCGCCAACCTCCGGGTCCTTTTTGGATACATGTACGCGCAGTCGGCGAAAAAGCTCCTCTTCATGGGGGGAGAGATCGGGCAGTGGGGGGAATGGAACCACGAGGGGAGCGTGGAATGGCATCTCCTTCAGTATGACCCCCACGCGGGTCTCCAGAGATGGGTCAAGGATTTGAACCGTTTCTACCGGGCAGAGCCGGCCCTCTACGAATTAGATTTCGACCCTGCCGGTTTCGAATGGATCGATTGCAATGACAGCGAGGCCAGCACGATCAGCCTCTTGCGCAAGGGCAAATCCCCGGAGGACCTCCTCCTCGTGGTCCTGAACTTCACCCCCGTTCCCCGGCACAACTACCGGGTGGGGGCTCCCCGCGGCGGATTCTGGAAAGAAGCGCTCAACAGCGATGCTTGTATCTACGGAGGAAGCGGCCAGGGTAACCTGGGAGGGATCGAAGCCGCCCCCATCTCCCTTCACAGCCGCTCGCACATGCTGACATTGACCTTACCGCCCTTAGCCGCCGTTTTCCTGAAACCCGAGGGAGGAACGCCTTGAGACCGGAGATCACCCCGGGCGCGATTCCTGCGGGAAAGGGGCGCTGCCGCTTCGGGGTGTAGGCGCAGGGGATCAAAAAAGGGATGGGTGATTTTCCGGTCGCGATGTTGGATTTTTCAGAAACGTAGCCAGCCTCTTTTGGCAGGAGTGCGGCTGGGGGCGGAAATGGGATGGGGGTGGAGCCAAAACAAACGAACGCCCCTAACGAGGAGAATGGATGAAGCATCTTTTTGACGCCTGGACGGATATCCGGGAAAGAATTCAAAAAGCTCAGGCGTTTTACTTGTTTCTGGATTATGACGGCACGTTGACGCCGATTGTGTCCCAGCCGGATTTAGCCCTGTGTCCCCCGGAGGTCAAGGTGCTCCTGCAAAAGGTTAAAGATTTCTCCCGGGTATCGGTGGCGATCGTTAGCGGGCGGTCTGTGCATGATCTTTATGGCCTGATCGGGATTCCGGGAATCACCTATGTGGGCAATCACGGGCTGGAAATTCAAAACCCCGCAGGATTTCATAAAAAGAGATTGTCGCTCGACCGTCAAAGGGAGCTGGCGATAATCCAGAAAACCCTGGAGGAAGGTCTTGGAGATCTGCCGGGAGTCCTCATGGAAGACAAAGAGTCGATTCTGGCCGTCCATTACCGGATGGTTTCCAAGCGGGACCACCCGAAGGTCTATCAAGAAATGGATGAGATCCGGAAGAAATGGGGCAGCCGATGGGACCTGAAGCGCGGGAAAATGGTTTTCGAAATCCGGCCCCGTGTGGATTTCCATAAGGGAAAAGCCGTCCGCGACCTCTTGAGGATCGTGCCCACCGGGGGGCTTTTGCCCTTTTATTTCGGGGATGATCAAACAGACGAGGATGCCTTTTGTTTCCTGCGAGGTAGAGGGATTACCGTTTTCGTCGGGGCGCCGGAGCCATCTACCAACGCGGAATATTTTTTGAATACGCCGAAAGAGGTGGCGGAAATTCTGGGGCGACTTATCGAAAGCCTCCTTGATATTGGTCCGGTTTCCCCGTAACCTTGCTAAAAATATTGAGAATTTGAATTCTACCTATTTCAGTCTATTATATCTGTTTCAGTCTTTTGGATTGATTTAAGCACAAATTTAGCACACTACCGCACTGGATTATCGGTCCAGTAGGGGTGCATCTAACGAAGACCAACCCTGCCAAGGTGCATTACTTCTTCCCCGGCACGATAGCCTCTTTAGCCGCTTTAGCTATCCGCATTTTCACGACGGTCTTCGCCGGGATCTTGATCTCCGCCCTTGCAGCCGGATTATGACCTTTAGTGCTTTGGGTTTCGATAAGGCCAGTTTTCGAATATCAGCAATAAGAGAGGGAAGATTCCGGGTTTGGGGGGGGCGGTCAATGGATGACTGTAAAAAAGGTACGGCTAAATTTTACTTTTCTCCCAAAATAGAGAGCGGAACATAAAAAAGGTGGTTCAGGAAAACCAGTTTTTTATCCCCACGCCACACCCCAAATCTCATTTTAAGAAAAATCGTGGTTTCCTGACCTCGTTCGTTTCTTGCCGGCCCAGTTTTTCGTTTCAGGAATAGAGAAGAGCAGCATTTCTTTCGCCCCCTCCTAAATCCTTGTTAAAATGATGTAAAAATTCATTACTCCCTCCGGATGCCTTGTTAAGATTTTCGAGAAATTCTTGGGGAACTCGAA
>CAZIDC010000161.1:0-6724 GCA_964537885.1 uncultured Syntrophaceae bacterium
TTCTGGCTGGAATATCGATGGCGGCGCTAACAATATCTGAAACTCCAGAATTGTTTTTTGTTTGGTAGAAAATCGTCCTACGTCCGATTCCCTTATTTATTCTTATATCGACGTTAGGGTAATAGGTGTTCCAATTTGCGTCTGATAAGTCATTCTTTTCACTTATACGATGTTGTGTGGGGTTATTCAGACAGGTATTTTGGGTTTGGACAGAAATAAATGATACACCTGTATCTTCATAACTTACATTCCATCTCTTAATAGTGAAGGAACTGATGATAGGGCTCATCGTTAGGGTGATGGAGTCGCTGGCAACCGCAGAGATCTGTCCGGGGGCGCTTTTTACCTGGAAATAGACCGTTTTCTGACCGTCCCCGGGGCTGAGAGTGAATCGCGGAGAAGGACTGTAAGACATCCATTGCGCTCCGTAAAAGTCCGGCCTTTCGCTGGCCCGGTAAGAGGAAGCTAATAAGGCGGTGTTATCCAGACTGACGTCCCGGCTCCGGGTAACGGCCCCCCCTCTGCTGATCTGAAAGGAGGTAATCAGGGGAGGTTTCATCACCGTAGGCTGGGGGAGCGGTTGAGGGCTTGGGATGCTGGGGGTCGGCAATGGTTGCTGGATTGGAAATTTCTGCTGGGAAAAAAGGGAAGGGCAAAGTCCCGTGATCATCAAAAAAAAGACCCCCAGAAAAATTATCGACCGTTTCATTGCATCCTCCTTCTTGAAATGATGAGCTTCCCTTTTTTAAAAAAGGAAAAACAGCACGCCGAATGAGTGGCTCTATGCCCCGTTTTCCGCATTCGGTCGCAACGGAATCATCTGTCGGCAATAACGACCTTGGCTTTGCTCAAGTAGTCATTCCCGTGGATGGTCGTCTCCCGAATCTTGCCCGCGCTGTCGGTGTGTATGAAGATCATGTTCTCTTTCGATATGTTCTCCGCCGGAATGACCAAAACATTGTCGCCGAGATAAGGATTCTTCTTCCCCTGTTCCACGGATTCCGCATAGCGGACGACCCCGTAGGTTCGAATGACCGCGGGATTCACGGATTTGGCCGAATAGACGGTAAGAGGCGCTCTATCTTTTCCGAATGTCGCCACCACCGGCATTAACTCCTTCTGGAAAGGGCGTCCTGCCAGGCTCAGAACCATGCCGGTAACCGGCCTGCTTGTGTCGAAAGGATAGAATCTGGGCAAGGCCTCCACCTTCGGAGGGATGACGGCGGGAGGTGCACTCGGGGGCGAGACGATGGGAAGTCCGCTCGGAGGCCTAACCGCGGGGGGTTGCCCCGGCGGCGGCTTCGGAACTGCCGGCTCAGCCGGAGCAGGGGGGGGAGAAAATACCCGGGGGGGAGCGTGAACCGGTTGTCTCTTCTGATCCAGGTTCAAGGCACTGATTAGAGGGGAGCCTATCATGCATCGATCCTGAGTAAGGCAAAGGCGCATCTCCACGGTAACCAGCGGGGCTTCCTTGACCCATTCCATTTTTTCTCCGACAATCTGGGCGGCCTTAATGACTCCGGAAACCTGGGCGACAATCCGATCCTCCTGCACCATCATGTTCTGGACGAGGGTTGTGGAGTCGATTCTCACCCCTTTGACCGTTTCGAGGAGGGTCCGCTGGGCATTCGCGATCGCAGATCTCCGGGCCATGATGCGGTCCTGGGCCTTGTTGCCGCTTGGCTTGGCCGTGCCGCATCCCTTCGCGGTGATGAAACCGCCGAACCAATCGATGTTCCCGATGCCGATGGAGGGTTCCGCAGGGTAACCTGTCGTCGCCAGCGCCAGGCAGGAAAGCATAAGCACAAAGATTCCCGGAGGGATTCGAATTTTCATGATGGCCCCCACTTTCCCTTCACCGAAAAGGTCTTGAACAACAATCCCGATTTTTTCCCTTCCTGAAGTTCAAGTTAAGCCCCCTCACCCTTCCCCTCTCCCCCGCAAACGGGGGAGAGGGCGGGGTGGGGGGGAAGGATAAAAAAGCAAATTCCTATACAATCAAGGTACAAGAATAGAGCCATGAACCTTGATGGGTCATTTACCATACCCTCTCATTGACTTGTGGGCACTGCGGATGTCTGCGGGCTTGACCCGCCTGCCGGGGTATAGAACCCGCTGATGATGGCGGGTTGGCCTTCCTGGATGTTTACCGGTTGATCTACAGGCTTGGTCCATCCCGGGAGATCTTTGAATTCGATGAACACCTGCCCGGCTGACAAACCGGAGATCATGGCGCCGCTACCCTGCCAGTTCCCGCCGGATACTCTCCATTGAGCCCCCGCATTTACGGCTTCCGGCGGATCGAGGTAGACGGTAATCGAAATGCCGGAGACGCCCGGCGCGGTGGACGGGGCGGGGGCATTCTGCACACCGGAAGAGCCGGAGGGGGGCACGAGTTGGCCGGTCACCTCGAATGTGGCGCTCCGTTCGGGGGAGGTATTCCCCGAAGAATCCACGGCCTGAACGACCACCTTGTATTTTCCGGCGGGTAATTGAAACGGTTTCGAAGTCCCCTGCCAAATCTTTCCCAGATTATTCAGCGTCTGATCCTGGACTGCATTGCCGGTTGCTTCGAAGATCCGGAAGGTGATTTCCCGCAGCCCTTTGTCGTCGAGGGCCTTTGTACTGAAACTGACATTATTTCCGGAGAATCGATTGACCTGAACGTTGTGGAGATAAGGGGGAGTATCATGCCTTTCCATGACGGAAAGCACCCGGCCAATCGTTCCCCCGGGGGGCGGGGGCGACGCGCTTGCGCCCTGCCCGTATTGTCCTCCTGCTTGAGACTGCCCGCCTCCCTGGAACCCGGGCTGGTTGATATCGATCCCCACCAGCGGTTGCGGCGAACCTTCCAGCGTGCCTGGTGGCTGGGGTCCCGGTGGGGTGCCGACTTGTACCCCCACTTGCACCCCGGTTTGCACTCCCACCTGAACTGGCGGCCCGGCCTGAATTCCGGCATAAGCCGTGGGGACTTTTACCTTTCCCACCCTCTGTTCGCTTTTTTGGTTCAGGTCATCCTGGAGATAAACAACGTAGGAAATGAAAGCAATCTCCGGGCGCGGCTCCACATTGAGAACCACGGTGGCCTCCCCGGAATACCCGCGGCGATTCCTTTTGTTGGCGTACTCATCGATCTTGACCTCCTGTTGTTCCTTGCCGGCCAGGACCTTCAGCGAAACCACCGGATTCGGCGACTGCCAGTGGACGTTGATGTTGACCGCATTATCCAGGTATTGGGCATTCACCTGGGTGATTTCGGGCTTCCCTCCGGCATGGCAAAATATAGGGAGGAGGACAAAAAGAGGAGGAGCGATCCAGCGCCACCATTGAGATTTCATGGACATTTCCCTCCTTTCCGGCAAAAATCTTTCCCCTGAAATTCCGAGCGTCAGTTTCCCACCTCTGACGGTCTGACCAATCGGACATTGAAGGATTCTTCGATTAGCTCCACCCAGGCCTCCCATTTCTTAGGCTTCATCGTATCGTCCACTTCGGCATCCACAAGCAGGAGGTTAATTTTTTGGCGGATGATTTTATCGGTCAAGGGATCGATCCGCGAAAAAATGACCCCCTCATAATTCTGACAGTCTTCGATCTTGGGGAAGGCGGGAAAAGCAATGGAGAGGCTCTTCCTCTTTGGATCCTTAGACCGAATATCAATGATCCAGGCCGCGACCATATCCCGGCTGGTCCCCTCCGCGCGCGGGCAGGCCCATAGGAGGTTCCGGGGCAGGGATTTCTGGGCTCCCGGTTCGATCACCTGCAGCCGTGCTTTGATGAACAGATTCCCTTTTTCGAAATAGAATGTATTGTCTAAACCCAATCTCTGTTGGCCGGATTCCGCTTTGGCATAGCTATTCGGATCGATCGAATGCAATTTGTAAGCCACGACCAAACCTTCCCCTTCCAGACCTCTTCGCCCCCTCGTACCCCCTCCGGCAAAAGCGCCAGCACTGCCTATGCCCGTGGAGGCGGAAACATCCACCCCTACCTTGAAGGCCTTTTCGTCCTGCAACTTGAAATTTCCCAAACGAAGGGCCTCGGTTATGTAGGGGATTTTCGGTGTAAAGGGAATATCGGCCAAGGATACAGGGCTGATGATCTCGACACCCTCCATCCTGGTTTGCTCCGCAGACCCTTTTTTGATCCCCGTTTCTCCCACCGGTCCGGCGATGGTACGCCCCCCCAAGCCCACGCCAACCATATAGGCAAATTCCTGCTGGACGCTGTTAAAAGATTTTTCCTTTTTGATCTGGATGCCCTCTGCGCCGGGTTCTTCGACCGGGCCGAACTGTTTGGACCACGCCCAGCCGACAAAATGGTTATCCACCGGTTTTTTGGGAACCACATATTCATTTCCCGTCAGAGGGGAAATCCCCTTTTTATGGGTTTCGGTCATTGTGGTTGCACACCCGGCCAAGAAGAGGATGCCTGTGAAGGTGAAAACTAATAAAAGTTTAAAGAAACGGCGATGGTGATTGCCCCCGATTATACTTTTCATCCTTCCCTCCGAATTGCGTATCCTATCGGATATGATCTTTTCATTTTTATCTGAATCCGCTGCCCTTCCAAAAATCTTTTTCCCCGGTTGGAACGTGTTGCATCCTTTCAGTGCACTCCATCCGAAGCAGATACATACACGATCCGCTTGCACCGAATCTTTCGGATCAAGCACTGAATATTACTTGCCACCCGGGGGTGCAGCGTCGACAGGCCGGGGTATTGGGCGCGGAGGTAGTCCTTGGGAACCTTCGTCGGGGACCGGGTTTATCACCGGCTGCACGCTTCCCTTGATGACTTCCATGGGGTTCACATCAGACACCTGCCTTTTCGGGCCACTGCCTGACGGCCCTGTAGGATGCATTACCGCCTGCTTTGGATCGTAACACCCGCACTTCTTCCTGTCAGACACTGTGGATCTGGAATTATCGCAGATTTTCTGACACTGCTCGGCAGAGAGTGGCGTTGGGCTTGAATCCATGTCCTGAGTTCTCGTACTAGTTTCGTCAACGTCCTTCATGACTTCTCCCAGCAATCCACCCCGTGTTCCGCCGGTCGATCCTTTCCTATACCTGTCTCCAGCCTCTGACAAACCAGGTGCAGCGCCCTGGATTTCTTTGCCTGTTGCTTCAAGAACATCGCTGCCGGACACCTTTCCCACAAGTTCTATGGCTTTTCCAAGGAGTGTTATCAGGCTATTCGCTTTTTGCTTAGTTAATCCAGACCCCCGATCGGTTTCATTTTGAGCCTCCCTTTGCTTGGACAGCAAGTACGATTGTATCTCATCCTTAGTCGGGAATAGAATGGCCCCAGTCGAGCTTCTGTGCGGTGCTGGGATGCCTCTGAGTAAGGCCGCACTCTGTTCCAAGGATAAGCCGCCGTAGAGGCCAATTGCAGTCGCCAGATCCGAACGGGCCTGCTGAGCCGTCGCCATCCTATCGTTTCCCGGTCTGGCCGAACAAGCTGCTGCTTCCTGGGTGGTATACACCCTGCCGTTTGCCGGTGCAGCGCACCCGGTCATAAGCCTCCATAGGGCGTCTTGCACTGCTCTTTCAAAGGCTGCAAGGTCACCCCTCAACGACCCAGGCTGTTGGAGCGGCCCGGCTGCCGTAATCTGGGGTCTGATTGATCCGAGATCCCTTCCCTGGGCTCCCGGTAAGACTTGCTGAAGCTTGCCTGCCTGCGGGTTAGGCATGTCCCTGCCGGCCTGGGGCGCCGATGCGATCGGGGCTGTCCTGATATCACCCTGCCTCAGGGGTTGGGTTTGTTGAGAACCCGGGGCAACCTGTATAGGCGTTTTGGCATCTCTTGACGCAACCGCCTGAGGAAGTTGCTGTCGTGCTGCCTGAGAGGCCTGTGGCCTCACCACCTCGAGACTGATCATCTTAAGGGGCAGGTCCATCGTTTGCTGGGCAGCCACAACGCGGAATTGATAGATGCCCAATGGAGCCGTGGAACGTGCCATCACGGTAACTTGTCGTGAAGTTGCCGCCGGCGGTTTAAGGAAAGCCGCAACGTCCCTGACAGGTTTGTTCTGAAGGATCGGGAGGATAGAGGTTATCTGGCCCAGATTGCTGCCGATAAGTATCACAGAGACCTCTTTGCCGCCCGCTATAATGCTGATTTTGTTTGGATTAGTTGCTTTTATCTCGACTTTCATGTCACGCGTTTTCTGTAAAGGCTGGCTCTTTAATTGTTGCTGAATCTGCGGTTCTGCGGCCAGGGTCTCGCGGGCGGGCGGGAGTTCCGCCAAGTACAGAAATATAAGGGTGATAAGGAACACCATGATCGTACCGACAGATGGTAGAAATTTTCCCCTGTTTTTAATATTGCCCTCCTTGTTAAGAATTGTTGCTTTGGGGGTCGGTCTAAATGCTTTTTAGCGAACATGAAAGAAAAGTCTCCAAAGGGAAAACCTGAATCCCCTTGGAACCATCATATTTGATCCTTCAGGAAAACTCATTTCATAAATCCCCCAGAAGTTCAAGGTCAAGTTGTTGGGTTGGTCGCTCAGCGGTCAGCCAACAACGATGCCAACGTATCAAAATCTCCCATTTTGGTCAATAGGAAAATAGCGGAGTATGGTAACCATTCAGTCACGGGTGGGTGGCCAAGGTCGGAGGAGGAAAGGTTCGGCGTAAAGGTCAAGGGCGCGCATGGCCGGGGGGTCAGTCCAGTCCGCTTGGAACCATGAGGCGCTGATTTCTCCGTGGATGGGGCGGGG
>CAZIDC010000162.1:0-6701 GCA_964537885.1 uncultured Syntrophaceae bacterium
GTCATCGGCCTGGGGACCCTGGGAACACAAATCGCCATCCAAGCGGCCTGCTATGGATATGAGGTCCTGGGTTATGATCAGGACCCGGAGATTTTTCAGAAAACCATACCAAAAGTCCGCGGCACCATGCAGTTTCTGGGGAAAAAACCTACTGTTCCCATAGAGGAATGGGAAAAGGGCACCCAGAAAGTGACCCGGGTCAAAGAAATGAGCGAAGTCCTAAAGGATGCGAACTTAGTGATCGAGGTCGTTCCCGAAAACCTGGAGTTGAAGCGAAAAATATTCGCCCAGATAGATTCCTTAGCTCCTTCGGGCGCGATCCTGGCTACGAATAGCTCTTCCATCCCCATTTCCAAAATCGAGAGTGCAACCCAAAGACCTGAAAAGTGCCTGAACATGCATTTCTATTCGCCCGCCACCGGTATGAATATAGTCGATATCATGGGTGGCACGAAAACAACTGCCGAGGTAGTGGAAGCGGCCCAAAAATTTATCCGTTCCGTTGGGTGCATCCCCCTGACGGTCAAGAAGGAAATCTTCGGCTTTTGCTTTAACAGCGTCTGGCGGGCGATTAAGCGGCAAACTCTTTACATGTGGGCCGGGGGGTTCGTTGACTTCCGGGATATCGACCGGGCCTGGATGGTCTTTACCCAAACGACCCAGGGACCATTTGGAATAATGGACATGGTGGGGCTGGATGTAGTCTACGATATTGAATTGAGCTACTACTATGAGTCCAAAGACCCGAAAGACCATCCTCCCCAAGCCCTTAAGGACATGGTAGATCGGAAAGAGCTTGGGGTAAAGACCGGCAAGGGATTTTACCTCTACCCGAATCCGGAATACTCCAGACCCGATTTTTTGAAGGGCTGATGGTTGAAAATCAGGGGAAGTGGAGGAATCAGTCTTCTTTCCCCTCCTGGGAGGCAAATTCTTTAAGGAGTTCTTTCTGCCGTTTGTTTAATTTGGTGGGAACTTTGACCAGAATCTGGACATGCTGGTCGCCTTTACCGAAGCTTTCCAGATGCGGGATCCCCTGGCCGCGTAAGGTAAAGACCTGACCGCTTTGGGAACCGGGGGGGATGGTAAACTTCTTGGAGCCATTCAGCGAAGGTACTTCAATCTCTGCCCCCAGCGCGGCTTGAGTGAAAGAGATGGGAATCTGACATACAAGGTCATCATCATGACGTTCGAAGAACGAATGAGTTTCGACATGCAAGATTACGTAGAGATCTCCACGGCGGCCGCCCCTTTCCCCTTCTCCACCCTCTCCGGAGACCTTCAAACGACTTCCCGTATCCACTCCGGCTGGAATTTTAATGGAAATTTTCTTGGCCTTCTTGACTTTTCCCGCGCCTCGGCAATCCCCACAAGGATGGGGAATAAAAAAGCCCTGTCCCCGGCAGCGCGAGCATGTGGTGCGCAGGGTGAAGAATCCCTGAGAATGGGTAACTTGGCCGGTTCCATGGCATGCCGGGCAATTTTCCTTCTTCGTACCCGGCTTTAGGCCCATTCCTTTGCAGGTTCCGCAGGATTCAAGGCGCTCGATTTCAAACTCAGTCTCCTTGCCCAAGGCCGCATCCATGAAGGAAATGGATAGATCGTACCGAAAATCCGCCCCTTTGCTCGGGCCGGTTTCTCTGCGGCGCCCCGTGCCCAAACCAAAAAAATCTTCAAAAATGTCGCCAAAGCTGGTAAAGATGTCTTCAAATCCGGCAAACCCGGAGAACCCAGTTCTTTTTAGGCCTTCATGGCCGTAACGATCATAAAGGTCTCTTTTTTCCGGGTCGCGAAGGACTTCGTAAGCTTCCGAAGCCTCCTTGAACTTTTCCTCTGCCTCTTTGTTCCCGGGGTTGCGGTCGGGATGAAGTTGAAGGGCTAACTGGCGGTAGGCCTTTTTGATCTCCGCTTCTCCCGCGTTTCGCGGAATATCCAGAACCTCATAATAATCTCTTTTGATCATAGATAAACTTCCATCCTCCTGATGAATGAATATTAGCATTCTAAAGCTTAAAGTCAAGCGGAAGGGTTACCCTGTCTCCCTCAGTTTTTTGGGTAGGGTGGGTTTCCGCAACTCCAGGCGGGGGAGAAAGGGATGGGTTTCCGGAAAATGGTCGAAGCCCCGCTTTGGCGAAGAAGGGACTGCTGCCGAGGAGTAAAAAGAGCCTTCAGGTCATCTTGACGACAATGTCGCCGATCAGGTTGGCAGCTTCGTCGCCCCGGTCGGCCGCATTGGAGAGGTGGCGGTAGATCTCCCGCATCTTGAGCATGTAAACCGTATCGGTTCCCTTGAAAAGGTTGGACAACGACCTTAGATAAGCATGCTCCATTTCATTCTCCAAGGCCTTGGCTTTGGTGGCATGCTCCAGGGCGATGCTGGGGTATTTTTGGATCAGACGGATAGCGTCGCTAAGCTCCCGGGCGGCTTTGCGTAGGATATCAATCATATCGATGATGAAACGGTTTGGTTTTAATTCGTAAATTTCCATCTCGTCCACGGTCCGGTCAGCATAATCCATGATATCGTCAATAGCCCGGGAAAGGCCGAAGATGTCCTCCCGGTCGAAGGGAGTGACAAAGGTCTGATTGAGTTCCTCAATGAGAATTCGCCGCAGTTCATCGGCTTCGCGCTCTATATCTTTTATTTTCTTCCTTGTCCCGTCATTGGCCCCCTCGGCCCAGGCGTACAGAGCATCCAGTCCTTCCAGAACTTTCTCGGACTGGGCATAGAGCATACCGCTGAAATCAATTTTATTTTTCCGGAACCAGGCCATCGAGACTTCCTTTTAAATTTATTGGGACGCAGATTTTCGCAGATAAACGCAGATAAATATTTTTTTTAAAAGTTTTTATAAACTATTGAATTACCCTTTTTGGCATATTTTAGGCCTTTTTTCATAACCTGTCCATAAAATATTAGCCTAACTTATTGATTATCAAAAGAAATAAAGCGGCAAGGATAGCCGACCCTGGGATAGTTATAATCCAGGTTAAAAAGATCTGCTGGCCTACTCCCCAGCGTACGGACCCGAGCCTTTGGGCTGATCCCGCTCCCAGCACCGACGAGGACACAATTTGGGTTGTGCTAACCGGAAACCCGAAAAATGAAGATAGGTAAATGACGACCGAGGCGCAAGTCTGGGCGCTGAATCCATGGACCGGCCGCACCTTGTAAAGCTTGGTTCCCAGAGTCTTCATAATGCGCCATCCCCCCGAACTCACCCCTAAAGCCAGGGCCAGAGAACAAGTTATAATAACCCAATCGGGTACATAGAAAGAGTTGTCGGGTAGGGGTTGGTATATCTTTTCCATTGCCTTTGGGGATATCTTATAAAAAATGAGCAGGGAGAGGCTGATGAGGCCCATTCCTTTCTGGGCGTCGTTCGACCCGTGGCTCAAAGCCAGGGTGATCGAGGTGAAAATCTGGAGCCGCTTGAAGAGACGGCCAGCCTGGCTGGGTTTGAGGTTTTTAAAAAGCCAAAGAACCTTTTTAGTCAGATAGTGGCCTCCCAGCAACCCCACGATGGGGGTGAGAATGAGAATGGCTAAAATCTCCCAGACCTTGCCCCAATAAATCTTTTCTGGCCCGGATCCCAGAACTACGGCTCCGATGAGTCCGCCGATCAAAGCGTGAGAAGAGCTGCAGGGCATTCCAAAATACCATCCTCCCAGGTTCCATAGAATCGCCGCGAGGATGGCGGCATATATTGCCGAAATAGAAATATCCTCTGGACTTACGATCCCTTTGCCGAGGGTCTGGGCAACGGCCGTACCCAAAAACCACGCCCCGATAAATTCGAAACAGGCGAGGATCAAAAGGGCCGTTCGGGGTTCCATCGCCCCCGTGACCACTGGTGTGACCACCATGTTGGCGCAGTCGTTGAACCCATTGCTGAATTCGAAGAAGAGAATGATGGCCATCAATGATAGCGCGATGATCAGGGTGTTTTCTTCCAAAGACTCAATCTCCGTAAGCCTCGCGGAGGATTTGCACCGGATGCCGGGCTTTTACTCCTGTCCAGTGTTCGATCTGCAACCGGCAGGCTTCGCACTCCGAAAGAACCATTTGGGCCTTCCCCTTTTTGACTGCCCGGAAAATTTCTTCCCCCACTTCCCTGGCAATGGCCTGTTTTTCCCGCTTATAACCATAAGTTCCGGCCAGACCACAGCATCCTTCCGGCAGCTCGATGACCTTCAGGCCGGGAATGAGAGAAAGCAGCTCCAGGGCCGGAAGACCGATCTGCAGGGCCCGAAGATGGCAGGGTCCATGGTAATAATAGGTTTCGTTTATTTCTTTAAAATCCGTGTTTAACCTATTTTCCTCGTGTAACTTCAGTAAAAATTGGGATATTTCCCAAAGATGCTCAGCCACCGCGGATGTTTCCGGCAAGTTCAGAATGGATCCATATTCCTGGATTAAAGTCATCCCGCAGCTCGATGAAGAAAAAACAATTTCTACCCCGTCTTCGACGCATCTTTTCAACGACTTTAGGTTTTTTCTCCCCAGCTTGGCAGCGGAAGCGAATAAACCATTGCCGATCAAAGGAAGGCCGCAACATTCCTGCTTGGGGAGGAGGACCCGGAAGCCGTTCTTTTCCAGAACCTCAACTACGGCCTGCCCCAGGCCGGGTTCGATATAATTGGTGTAGCAGCCATGAAAATAGGCAACCGGCTTTCCAACCGGAGAGCGCCGCGAACGAAACCATTTCGCGAAAGTATCCCGGCGGTAAGAAGGCATTTTCATGCGGCGATCGATTTCCAGGCCCCGGTCCAAAAGCCAGCGGAAAAAAGCCTGCCCCATGACCCAGTTGGAGATAGGCGCCGCCAAGCTTCCCAGCTTTTCGAGAAGATAGGCATGGCCAAGGAGCCAGTCCCTTAAGGACGGTTTGCTCCTTTTTCTCCAGGCCAGGCGGGAACGAATATGCAGGTCCGGGATGGGTACATTCTGCGGGCAGACCCTTTCGCAGATTTTACAGTAATCGCAGAGTTCGAGCCAGTCCGCGGGAATTTCTTTCCTCTGCAAACGGAAGCGCTCCGCATCGGGGCCGGAAAGCTTTGGGCCGGGAAAGAGGCCGGTGGCTTGTAAAACCGGGCAGTACGCGTTGCAGATCGAGCACTTGATGCATTGGTCAATGTTGGGTTTCATTTTTTATTTTTCACCGCAGAGAGCGCCGCGCGGCATAGCCGCAACCAAAAATATATATCTCGCAGAGCCCGCAGAGAACACGGGGAAAAATCCGCGATTCTTAAATAATTTTATACACTTTTTTTCCTGCACACTCTGCGATCTCTGTGAGAGTCATTTTTTTTCGTAATAGAACTTAAAGAGTTTGAACGTTTATGGTACAGGGAATATTTAATGTGAAAAAGAAAAAATATATTAGACAGTGCGTTGCTTTAAGTCTTTAGGATATTCTTAATCTCCTCGTTCCCTGTGGCTAAATTCATTTCATAGCCGCAGCCAAGTTTCCGGCTACATATCCAGTGGCAATGGCCACCCCTCCTCCCGATTTTTCCGACATGGAGTCGGCCTGAGCGATGATTCCTCCGGCAGCAAAGAGGTTCGAATAAATGACTTGACCCTGATGGTCAACAGGCTGAAGGTTTTGATCCACCTCCACGCCGAAACGATTGAAAGGCTGGCCGGTTGCGGCCAGGATGCGAGGGTTGAACCATTCCCCGCGATTTTTAGGGTGATTTACGGGAAGATCGAGGAGGGTTTCGTAAATTTTCCCCCGATCGGAATCGAGCCCCCCTCCCACAAACTTCCCGGTGGCCAGAACAAAAGCCGGAGCTTTGTAAAAGGGCCCTTGCTTTGAACCTCCGAGCGCAAACCCCATAAGTTTCTTTCCATCTATCAGGGGGTTTAAGGCCGAAAGGCCGATGACGATGCGCACCCCTTTATCGCGCAAGTGATTCCGCAGCAGGTTATAAAGCCGCAGTCCGGGAACCGATGGGGGAGGCAGGGGAAGCTCGAAGATTTCTGAATCTAATTTCTTTTTCAAATCGGCCCAGTCTTCGAAAGAAGAATGGAATCCCAGGACCGCGGGCAAACCCAGTCTTTCCCCTGTTTTCAGTAAGGGTTTCACGTTCCGGGAAAACTGGTTGCGGAAATCTTCTTCGTCAAAGGCCCTGGCTAAGTTTACCGCGTTCAGCGCTTTGCCGCCCAAGTCCAACCTGCCTAAAGTTTCTGCCCTGAAAGAAGAAGCAACTGCGCCCCGCGCCCGTAAAATATTTAAATTTTCAGCGGCCAAAAATGGGGAAAAATCCTTCAAGCCCTCAAAACCAAGAAGAAGGACAGGGCCGGGGATGGTGAGGGTCCCGCCCTTCATGGTTTCCGGTGCTAAACAGGTTGGGTGAAATGTACCGAGGGAGGTTGGGAGGAGAACGGTGGATTCGAAGCTCCCGCAGTATGGCATTCCGCCCAGGCTGGCCAGCTCCTGGAAGTGAGCCAGAGAGGAAAGGATTTTTTCCCGCCCTACTTTAACGTAAGGATGATGGGGAAGACTCTCCCGCAGCTTATCCAGGGCGTTGAGGGGAGAAGGAAGAAAATTCTCGTTGGAAGTGGGGAAGTATCCGAGGCCATCGATGCAGCCGGAGGTGAGAGGAAGTGAACCCATGCCCCTGGCCAGGACCAAAACCCTTGCCCCTTTGATTTGGGCAGCCTCTGCGGCCATGAGCCCGGCGAGCCCGGCGCCGAT
>CAZIDC010000163.1:0-4966 GCA_964537885.1 uncultured Syntrophaceae bacterium
GGGTAATGGATAGCATAAGGAAAGCGGTCCTATAGGTCTAAAGTGCTGATTCTGGACTGCAGAACTGAAATCACATATTCTCAGGTTTTCCCCTGGCCGCGAGAGGGCGATCCGTAAAGCGCCCGGTAAACTCCCGCGCTGCCGAGCACCCTAATGACGTAATTCCGCGTCTCGGCGTATGGGATATCTTCCACAAACTCGTCCTCCCGGGCTGAAGGGTTTTTCGCCATCCATTCGCGGACAACCTGCGGGCCGGCATTGTAGGCTGCCAGGGCGAGCGCTTCTTGGCCCTTGAACTCCGCCAGAAGGTTCTGCAGGTACCAGCTTCCCAGGCGGAGGTTCATCTCCCAGTCAAAAAGCAACCCGTTGGAAAAAGGATGGACTTTCAATCGCCGGGCAATCTGTTGACCCGTGCCGGGCATGATCTGCATCAACCCGCGAGCACCGGCCCGGGAGAGAGCCTGGGGGTTGAACCGGCTTTCTTCCAGGATGACCGCGCTGAGGAGCGTCGGGTCCAGATTCCTTTCTTTGGCAAAATGGTTGAGCCGGGAAGAATTCCCGAGAGGGTAAGCCAAAAGGAAGAGCAGCCGATCGTTCTCGGGAAGGTGAGCGGGCAGGGGTTTCAGGCTAAAGTTCTTGCGCACTAAAAGTGCCGACCGGTGATATTCTCCCACTTCCCGGTAAAGCCGTGAGATCTCCAGCCTCATTTGTTCGGCGGATCGCCCCTTCTCTTCGGCCGCTTCCCACTCCTCCGTAGCGGCAGTAAAGAATCCCAGTCGCGCTAAGACTCTCCCTTTTTCGATGTGCGGATTTGCCGGCCCTTCAGACTGGCTCTTCAACCCGAAGAAAGGAGTAATATGTTGGTCTTGCAAAGGGGCGGCAAACCCTCTCCCGGTTATAAAAAACCGCCCCCGGGCTTCGGCCAACCGGCTGTAATAGGAAGCTGGAAAAGTTTTTAGAATTTGTAGGTGATGGTCCTCGGCTTCCTGGGTCTTTCCCAATTTCTCCAGAGCTCGGCCTTTCCAGTAAAGAGCTTTTTCAGCCCAGAAGGAGTTGGGGTTCATAGATTTCAGGCGATCCCAGGCTTGGATAGCCCCGGGGAAATCCTTTTCTTTATACCCAATCCACCCGGATCGCCAGATTGCCGGAAACCGTAAGGAGCTTTGAGGGAATTGCTCAGCCAATTCCTGGTAAAGAGCCACAGCCTGTCCATTCTCCCCCCGATCCTCAAAAATCTGCGCTTTTAGGTACAGGGCTCTGTCCATAAAAAGACTGCGAGGATAGGCCTTCTGGAAGAGGGAAAAAGTACTCAGCGCCTCTTCTTTGCGGCCCATCCGGTAGAAAGTCTGGATCGTCCAGAAGAAGGATTTGTCGGCTGTTTCTTCATTTCGGGAATGGCGGATTATCCAATTGAAATTTTCTGCGGCCTTGGCATAGCGTTTTAAACGAAAGAGGCACATTCCCCGGTGGAAATAGAGATCATCCACCCAGCGTTCGCCGGGATAACCGGCTGGGTACCCCTGCCGGTGAAAGCCTTCGATTCGTTCCATTTCATCCAGGGCTGATTCGTAAAGGTTAGCCAGGTAGAACCGGGTAGCTCGGCGCAAAAGGGCTGCGGGGGGAATTGGCTCAATAGAAAGTCCTTTTTCTTTCACCAGACAATTCCACCTTGCTTTGGCCTTCTGGGCTGCCGCATGGAGGGGGTATTTCAACCAGATCTCCTGGTAGGCTTTGACGGCTCCACCCCATTGCCCCAGGCTTTCTCGGATCTGCCCCAATAGAATCAGAGCCTGGGCCGGATAATCCTTGCGGGGGCTTTTTTTCAGCAGATCCTCGCAAACCTCAGCCGCTCGCAGGTATTCCGCCGACTGAAAATGTAGTTCCGCCGTTTTCAACTCAGCCTGGGGAACGGCGAGGCTCTGGGGGTGCAAGGTGACCAGCCGCTCAAGCACCATTAAGCTCTTGGCCCTTTCCCCGGCCAATTGCCAGGCTTCCCCCTGATGATAGAGGGCATAGTCGGCAAGAGTGGAGTGAACCTCGGATGCCCTAAAAAAAGCTTGCGCCGCCTCAGACCATTCTTTAAGAGCCCGGAGGGTATGGGCCTGCATGAAGATGAAATCCGGCCGCAACGGATGGATGGGATATTTTTCCTCCAGCCTTTGAAAAGTTTTCAGAGCCTGGGCATATTCATTTTTCTGGAAAAGAGCGAGACCTTCGGCCAATTCTTCTTCCGGGGTGGGGGCGGCATACCCGTTCACCGATCCGCCCGCCAAGAGGGCCAGAAAAAGGGCCAAAGCCAGGCCGATCATAAAGAGTAGGCGGTGATTCCCGTTCTTCATACCAGGGTTATGGCCAGCGGATCTCCAGGACCCAAGCCAAGTTCCTTTTGAGCGTTGCCGCAGTTAACCGCGATCTCCAGCAGCCCCGCGCTCCCGAAAAGCGCGAGGGGCTGGCCGGGCCGAGTCTGGCCGTAGGTGCGGGAAAGGCTTTCTATGCTCCATCCTTTTCCTTTGAGCCGCAATAGCCTGTCTTCAAGCTCCCGGCCATATTCTTCCCGGTCTACATTCGTGATCAGATTGCCGAAGGAGTCGACAAAAAGAATCCGGCCTTGCAGCCTCTTCCCTTTGATAATAGGTTTGGGCCAGTCGGCCCGCGCAAATCCTCCGGCCCGCCGCCCCAAGGAATGGGGGCTTTTCCCAAGGGAAAGATGCCCGGCCACGGGCGCAAAGATATCCCTTCCGTGAAAAGTCGCACTCCCAGGGGAAAGAAAAATTTCCTTCCGGGTGATTTCGTAGCCTTCGGTTTTCCCCTCGGCCATAAGGGCGAAGGTAAACACACCATTATCCGGCCCAACGAACAAATGCCCGCCCTTCTTCAAAATAATCGGCCGGCGGCTGGTTCCCACGCCCGGGTCTACGACTACCACATGGACAGTTCCGGCCGGATAATAGGGATACGTATTTTTCAGGACAAAGGAGGCCTGGACTATATCCTGGGGTGCTATTTGGTGGGTAATATCGACCACCAGGCAGCGCGGGTTGACTTTCAGGACGGCCCCCTTTATCGCCCCGGCGTACTCCCCTTGCAGTCCGTAATCGGTAATGAGGGTAACGATCCCGGATGTTTTCGGCTTCACATCTTTCTCCATGCCCCTTGAGCCATTTGCCTTTTGTCTACTGCCCATAGCCCATTGCCTATCGCCTGTTATTTTCCGCCTTGCGCTTCCCGGTATTTTCCGCGTACATTTCCAGATAATTCCGGATGAATCCCTCGACCTCCGCTTCGGGCTGGAAGATCCCGAAATGCCCCTCACAAAGAATGTCCGCTTTCAGTCCCAGGAGGATTTCCATCGATTTTTTCCAAGCAGCAAGATCAGAGCCAAACGAATCGGAAAATGGCCCGTGAATATCCTGTCCAAAAAGAACCCTCTTCCCACCCTGATCCAGGATGACCGCAATCGACCCGGGAGTGTGGCCCGGCGTATGCAGGCATAATACCTCTCCCTTTTCGAATTTCACCACCTCTCGCGCTTCGTTCAACTTATAGTCGACGGGGGTGGGGGGATATTTTAGGTTATACCATTCCGCTGCGGTTTTGACCGAATCGCCAACCTCCATGGCAGCCGCATCCTGCTCATGGGCGATAACCTGACATCCCGTGCGCGCCCGTAACTGCGGGATTCCTCCGACATGGTCGATATGACAGTGGGTCGCGATTACTGCTGAGATGGGCCTGTGGCCGAACCCGAGAGATCCAATGTTCTCCAAAAGAGCCGGGACGCTTCTCCCCGCCCCGGCATCAATCATGATCAAGTCGCCTAAATCCAAAAGGTAAACACAACAATCCTCAGGCGCCGTCAGCTCCGGAGATCCCACTAAATAAACCCCATCATGCACTTCGCGAAGATGGTTCATAAAATCCTTTCCGTCTTCCCGTATTCCTGGGCAGCCTTCATGAAAACCTGGACTCTTTCGAGGGTAGCATTATAAGGAAGCTCGCAACCTGAGGAAATGATGAAGGCTCCTCCCGCCGCGGCCACACGGACGCAATCTTTGACGGCGGCTTCGATTTCTTCCTCGGTCCCGCTGGCGAACAAAGAGGTGGATACGTTTCCCACCAGGACGATCTTTTTCTGGGAGATGGCCACCATCCTCTTCAAGGACGAAGGACTGTCCAGGCTCAGGGCCACAATACCCAGGTCCATCATATCCTCCATAATGGGGTCGATGTACCCGCACACGTGCAGGGATAGACCCGCCTTTTTCTCCCGGAATAATTGCACGATTTCTTGATGGTGCGGTTTGATGAACCGCCGGTAGATCGCCGGGGAGATGAGGCTGCAAGAAGATGCCGCCTCCCCCATCGTAAGCGAAAGCCCTGTCCCTAGTATCTGGGAGCCCAATATTTTGGTAACTTCGGTGGTAAATTTCATCAGGTCGTCTACAAAGCGGGGATCATCCACGGTGTCATAAATCAGCTCCTGGGCACCCCTCAAGGCAGCGGCGGTAGTCCAGGGGCCGGTCACGGTTCCTGATAGGGCACAATCTTTCAGGGTCGTGGTAACTGCCCGGCAGGCTTCCAGGTAATAAGGGAATCTCCCGCCCGTTCCAGGCTGAGGAACTTTCAATCTGCTCAAGGCTGATTTATCGGCGAGGACGTGTCTCTTCACCTGCGGCACCCCATCATCGGGAAATTCCAGGATGGCTCCCGCTGCCTCAGCCTCCATATGGATGTCCCAGCCGATGTCCACGCTGTCGGTTTTCAAGGTTTCGTAGCAGGTTGTTGTGGCCTCGGCCAATTTTTTCCAGTCGGTCCAGTAATCCCCCAGCGAATACCCCATTACCCTGGCTCGGAATGGACCCAGGATCAATCCGATGGGAATGCGGTCGGCATGCGTGCGTTTCATGCAGGCCCGAATTCGGTCCCTGCCAGTTATTTCTGCCATTTTAACCTCCCCGGGTAAAGA
>CAZIDC010000163.1:5066-6665 GCA_964537885.1 uncultured Syntrophaceae bacterium
AGAGCGCAGAGCGCAAAGCGTAAAAAAAGTACGCTATGCGCCATGCGCTCTGCGCTCTGCGTTTTTTTTATATTGGTAAATAGGTGACGCATAGAATCCAGACCAGCGAAAGAACACAAAAGGCCATGAGGCAATAGCCCATGATGTCCCGGATGGAAAGGCCGCAGATTCCCAGCAGGGGAAGGGCCCAAAAGGGGTGCATGACATTCCCGATCAACTCGCCGGCCGTGAAAGCGTTGATGGCCCGGGGAATGCTGGTTTGAAGGGCTTGCGCAGTTTTTACCATTAGCGGCCCCTGAATTTCCCATAGGCCTTCGGATGTCGGGACGAAAAGGTTCACCAGGGCCGCGTCAAGGTAGACCAGGATCGGGTAAGTAGCTGCCGAAGAGAGGGCCGCGACCCAGCCCAAGAAGATTGAGGCCAGTCCGGAGGAGGCAAGCATCCCCTGGATGCCGGCATAGAAGGGAAACTGGACAATAATCGCGTAAGCCGCCCGGGTAGATCTCTCCATCGATTGCAAAAAGCGCAAGGGAGTATCGTGGAGGGAAAGGGCTAAGAACAGGAGAACAAAGTTTATAATATTCAAGTGGAGGTCAAATCCTGGGCCATAGAACCAATAAACGATGTAGGAGAACCCCATGATGGAGATCAGCCACACGGGCCATCGGCTGTGTTCCAACCATACCCCAAAGGGCATTTTCCCGCTCGCCCGTATCTCCTTTTCAGCAGTTAGGGAAGCCTCTTCAGCTTGGTCCTCTTCTTCAAAACGCCTCAGTATTTCCGGCTTTAAGGGAATTTTCCCCCGGCCTTCCGGGCAGATCAGGCCTATTAGAGCGGTGACCGCGAAGGTTCCCAGAATAGATCCAAACAGCGCCATCTTGCTGAAGGACGTCTGAGTCAGAGGTATGGTCCCGATCGCTTTTTCCAAAAAATGCCCCCCCTTGCTGACGATCAAGGGCTCCCAGGTGAACAGCCCGAAGTTCCCGGCACACATTCCGATGTAAGCGGAAGCCACAAGCAGGGGGTAATCGATCTGCGGAACCCTCCTCCCCATTTCCCGCGCCAAGAACGCTCCGGCGACAATTCCGATCCCCCAGTGCACCCAGGAAAAAGCGGCAACGAGCGCCGTCAGGTACATGACTGCTCCCCGCTGGGTTCGGGGGAGGGTCGCTAAAAAACGAAAAAGCGTTCGGCAGGGAGGAACGCTAGCCACGCTGAACCCCGCTACCACCATGAGCACCATCTGCATGGAAAAAGAAAGAAAATTCCAAAACCCGTGGACCCAGAACTTGACCATATCAAACGGGCCTTGATACGCCAAGAAGATCCCTAAAAGATAGGCGGCAAAAGTCAACAGGATCGCCAAGAGGAAGGAGTGGGGAACGTAGCGGGCTACGCGGGTATGCAGGATCCTTGCTCCCCTTTGAAAGGAAGTTCTTTTTAGAACCATCGCGGATAAAGGTTGCCCGGTCGCTGCTTGTGATTGAACAGCGACTCATTTTTTCCCCAGACTTGCTCGTTAAACTATAGATATCCCGTATTCCAAAAGTCAATAAAAAAGAACGGCTCAGGCAAAAGGAATTTAGTCGTATAGCCTAA
>CAZIDC010000164.1:0-6661 GCA_964537885.1 uncultured Syntrophaceae bacterium
GAATATATTGTCTTAAATTGGCCCCTCCACTTCGCTTTGGGCCATGGTCCAGCAACCGGATCTCCACATCCAGGGTGGAGGGATCAAACGACTCCAGATTCTTGAGCCCCGGGCGATTGATGAGGAGACGATTCTCCTTCTTCCGCCTTCGGCACCGACCCAAGGTCGCCAAAGGAACTTTCATCGCCCGGCAAATCATCCCATAGGACATCCCACTTTTTCCTTTAATATCCTCGATGATCTCCACCACTTTCCGGATCGTCTCTTCCTGCCCTATTGCTTTTTCGTTTTGTTTTTTAGCCTCGTGAAGATCGAGGGCTGAAAGCAGATCCTTCACTTCGGTCGTCTTCTCCGATAAGTACAACTTTCTCTCCAAATCCCGCACTTGTTTTTGGAGTTCCTCCTTCTCCGCACCCACAGGAGCAGAGGACGTCCCGGGAGAATGAATCTCCAACGCCAAGGCCATGGCTTTCAGTGCCCGATCCTCCCACTCGTAATACGTCTTGTGCCACACCCCCAACCGCTGCGCTCCTTCCGTCGAGTTTAAGGTCCCACTGCGCACCTGCAGGATAATCGACGCCCAAACCAAAAACTCCTCATATACCGTCTTCCAAAACCACCAATTTTCCCTAACGTCATCGGATGATGCGCCTGCGATTTAATATGCTTCACCCGGTCCGTCAACACCTCCTTCGACACCCCGTATTCTCAACATTTGACAAAGTATATTGGCGATCCTTTTTCCTTATTGAATGTTGGGGTCTGACCCCTTTCCCTTCTTGCGATATTGGAAGGTCCAATATCGCAGGCCCGACCCCCGACCATGCTAACCCTAAGCCCTAAAAATGGGGCTTTTTTTGTTTTGGGATTTGTGCTAATAAATATAATTGATGAACTTCAAGGAGGAATGGGCATGGTCGGACAACCTAAGCGGGAAGTCGTGACAATCGATGGGGTCAACGTTACCCTCAATCTGGAAGAGTCGCCAGTCAAGAATCTCGGGGTAACGACCGGCGATGAGCTCTTTCATCTCGTCAACATCCTCGACCCAAAGTATCGGCCTGAGAACTTCCAGAAGGCGGATGGGACGCCCCTCCGGATGTTTGACTCGCCGTCGGTCAAGATTGACCTGTCGAAACGGAGCAAGGAGGACATGGGGTTCTGGCATCGTAACGTCGATTCCCACGAAGTGATCATCTGTTTCCGGGGTGCGCTGCGCTGGGAAACCGAGATGAAGACGGTAACGCTCCATGCCGGTGAGATCCTGGTCATCCCGAAGGGGATTACCCATCGATCGATGCTCTGCGCCGAATCGGAGGCCGAGAATATCCTCATTGAGCTCAAGGTCCGAGATTCTCTTGCGTTTGTTGGGGATAAAAAGTCATAAGCTAAAGGTATCCGGCCGGGAAGCTTATCGCAGAAGTTGGTAAGGAGAGGCTTCACTCATGTCCAGGGGCCAGAAAAATTCGCTTGCCAAAATGATGCGGTGCTCTCCTTGTTGCCGGCAGGAGATTCAACTTCGGTTAGAAAGGGAGAGGAGGTATTGTTGAATTTTTTCACAGCTTCCCCCGAAGGGGAGAGGAAGTTTAAGGAGTCCAGGAAATGAAAGTAAGCATACTTCAGTCTGCCCGTTATGAAGTGAGCGAAGTGGAGGCGATCGACTTTTATTACGACCGGGGTTGGACCGATGGGCTGCCGGTTGTACCGCCAACGGAAGAGAGGGTTCGGGCGGTGCTTGCGGGGGCTGGCCTCGATCCGGGACGGCAGATCGCGTTTATCGAAACCCGCCAGGCCGCCATTATTGCCGAGAAGGCGGCGATCAACGCTGTCATGGCCGGCTGCCGGCCGGAGTATATGCCGGTTATCGTGGCGGCCCTGGAGGCCATCGCCGATCCTCGCTTCAACTTCCACGGCCCGGCCACGAGCACGGGCGGGGCCGCCGTGTTCATGCTGGTAAATGGTCCAATTACGCGCGAGCTGGATATCAATTCAGGCCACAACCTCTTCGGGCCGGGGTGGCGGGCCAACGCCACCATTGGCCGGGCCCTGCGCCTGATCATGCGTAATGTCATAGGCACCCTACCGGGCACCCTTGACCGCAGCGCACTGGGCCACGGGGGAAAGTACACCCTCTGCTTTGCCGAGAACGAGGAGGAAAGTCCTTGGCCCCCATTTCATGTCGAGCGGGGATACCGGCCGGAGCAAAACACGGTGACCGTCTTTGCGGCCCTGGCCCCGCACCAGTGGTATAACCACCTGAGCAACACGGGCGAAGGCGTTCTGGCGACCCTGTGCGCGCACCTGCGGTTTTCCGCGGGAGTCGGCTCACAGCCCCAGTATTTCCTGGTCTTCGCCGGAGAACACATGGCGGTCTTGGCCAAGGAGGGATGGTCCAAGGAAAAGATCCGGCAGTACTGCTTCGCCAACACCCAGACCTCTCATGCGGAGCTGAAGCGCATTCAGGTCATGCCGGGAGAGATTACGCCGGGCGATGAGAGCCGGATGAGGCCGCTGGTCGTTTCGCCGGAGGATTTTTTCATCGTGGCGGCCGGCGGCAAGGCCGGGGCCTTTTCGGCCTTCATTCCGGGCTGGGGCGGCAAACGCTCCAGCCAGAGCGTCACCAAGGAGATTGGGCACCGATAGGGCCCGCGCAGCGTGCCTCTATCAACAAGTTCAAAGCACGAAATTCCAATATTCCTAGAATAAAAATAATGCAAAAGATTTTTCGTTGCGGCTTTAGAAATTTCGCCTGGAAGAATTTATTGGGCATTTCTTCCCGCCTTGGCGGGATTTGATTTTCGGATATTTATTAAAGGAGGTTCTGATGGGCAACATTTGGGTTCTGGACCCGACGACCCACGTGGCGGAGCGGCCGTTCATATTGGCGCCCCGGCCCGCGTCGCTGCGCAACCTGCGCATCGGCCTGGTGGAGAACACCAAATACAACGCCAGCGATCTGCTGCTTAAGATCGCCGCCATCCTGGAAAAGGAATATGGAGCCAAGAGCCATATTCTCCGCAACAAACGCAGCCCCGGCACGCCGGTGGACGAGAAGACCATCCGGGAGTTCAAAGCCGCCTGCGACGTGGCGATCGCCGGCATCGGGGACTGAGGGTCCTGTAGCTCGGGCAGTGTGCTCGACGGGATCCTGCTGGAAAGCAATGGCGTGCCTGCGGCATCGATCGTGACGGATCTGTTTTTGGAAACGGGAGAGGCAATGGCCCGGTCCTGGGGCGTGCCCGGATATAGATTCTTGAGCCTGCTGCATCCAATTGCGAATCTGACGGAATGGGAACTGGATCAGCGCGCGCAGGAAATCGCCCCCAAGGTTGTCAAGCTGCTTACCGAAAGGGAGTAGGCGAGAAACGGGCGAACCCCATATTGTCCTCGGGGCCGCCGATCGGCTCGGGATCTTAGACACCCGCGGCGATGATGATCGCCCCCTCCTCCAAAAATTTCTCGATATTGAATCGGAACGTATGACTTCTCTCATGAAGCGTCTATCCAAAAAACTTGCACCTGAACTATATCTCCCACTCTTTGATTTTTATCTTTAAATAGCGGTTTGTCCAGTCAAGACCGCAATCTACCCTTAGCAGGTTGGAGCGGATTGCTCACCCTAATTCTTGACCGGGCAATTCTACAGCTAACCCCTTTCTTCCCCTCCAATGCTCTTTGCTTTTTTACAAAACGCCGCTAGCTTTGGGGTTAGGAAAAAAGTTGAAGAGCATAAAAAGCGGTGATACACTTAAAACCAGAAAAAATGGAGAAAAAAAGGAGGGTCGGAAATGGTTCCTCTTATACGGAAACAAGTTCTCTTACTGAGTTTATCCTTTTTGCTATGGGTATTTTTAGGAATGCATTCCGCCTCTGCTCTTACCGATGACGAAAAAAACAATGTCGCCATCTATCAGAAAGCCAGTCTTAGCGTGGTCAATGTCATCAGCACGGTTATAACGAGGGACTTTTTTCTCAACCCCGTCCCCCGAGAAGGAAGCGGCTCCGGTTCGATCATTGACGCCAGCGGCCATATCCTGACCAACAATCACGTCATCAAGGACGCCCAAAAACTTGAAGTTACCCTGGCCAACGGGAGCAAATGGCCGGCCAAACTGGTGGGAACGGACCCTGATAATGATCTGGCTGTAATCAAAATCAACGCTCCCCCGGAAAAAATGAAATCCCTTTCTTTCGGCGATTCCCGCAAGCTCCAAGTGGGGCAAAAGGTTCTGGCCATCGGGAATCCGTTCGGCCTGGGACTCACCCTGACCACGGGAATTATCAGCTCCTTGGGCCGGACGATCCGTTCGGAAGTGGGGACCACGATCGAAGACGTAATTCAGACCGACGCCTCCATAAACCCCGGAAATTCCGGAGGGCCGCTTTTGAGTTCCGAGGGCGAAATCATTGGCGTCAACACGGCCATCATCAGCCCTACGGGGGGGAGCGTGGGGATCGGGTTTGCCATCCCGGCAAACACGGCTAAAAGAATTGCTGCGGAGCTCATCGCCAAAGGATTTGTCCCTTACCCGTATCTTGGTGCGGTGGTGCACTCCATTCTTCCACAGTTTGCTAAACCTCTAAAGCTCAAAGTTGACCACGGCGCCATGGTCGTGGAGGTTTCTCCGGGGGGGCCGGCTGACATGGCCGGTCTGAAGGGGGCCAAACAGCAGGTCCAGATAGGCAACTTCCTCCATCCCATGGGAGGGGACATCATCACCCAGGTAAATCAGGTAGAGGTCAAAGACGCGGAAGGTCTGATCAAATATCTTCGGGAACGTAAGATTGGGGATACGGTAACTCTTAAGATCATCCGCAATGAAAAAACGCAGGACGTAAAGGTTACTCTACAGGAAAGACCAAGAGATTTCCGCCGCAAAAATTGAAGGGACCAAGCCTCCTTGCTCCCGGTTAAGACCCCGGTCCCTTGTTTCCCGAGGATTTCTCCGTCTCCGGGGAGATATCCTCCTTATCATCTCATGGAAAAGCCGCCGTTCACGGAGATCGTTTGCCCGGTAATCCAGGAACAGCGGTTAGAACATAGAAAGACGATCATACTGGCAATATCCCCCGTCTCCCCCAGGCGTTTGATGGCATACATTTTCAGCCATTTTTTTTCTACTTCTTCCGTCAGATAAGCGGTCATCGGCGAATGGACGAAAGCGGGGGCAACGGCATTGACCGTAACATTGTTACGTCCCAGATTTTTAGCTAAGGATTTAGTGAGGGAGATCACCCCCCCCTTGGAGGCGGCGTAAATTTCCAGTCCTTTCTCCCCCGAGACTCCGGCCTCAGAAGCGATATTGACGATCCTCCCCGCGTTCTTCTCCCGCAATATCGGCATCACAAACTTGCAGCAATGAATCGTTCCTACCAGGTTGACCTCCAGGATCCGCTGCCATACTGCCTGCTCAGCGCTTTCGAGAGGCTGCATGCTTCCTCCAATGCCGGCGCTGTTCACCAAAAAGTCTATGGTCCCGAAATGGGCCATGGCTTGGTTGACCATCTGGGAAACTTTCTTTTCATCGGTTACGTCGCAGGGAAATCCGGCTGCTTCTCCTCCCATCCCCTGCAAAAAACTTACGATCTTCTCAATCCCCCCGGGGTTGACGTCCGATATAAAAACCTTAACCCCTTCCTGGATAAAAAACTCAGCGGTTTTCGCCCCGATCCCCGAAGCTCCACCCGTCACGACAGCAACTTTGTTTTTTATATTCAGATCCATTTCCTTTTCCTTTCCCAAGGCGTTATTTTTCTTAAAAATAGGGGAATGCTCCTCGCCCTCTCCCCATGGTTGACCTTACGCTACATTACCAAAAACCCACATTTACATCAATAGCAGCAATCTCTTTCTTGGCATCATTACAAAAGAGGATGAATTTTTAATCATTCTTCAGTACAATGATGAATCGAGACGGGCAAAAACGGAGAAATCGCTTAAACGATGGAGATAAACCTGAATCCTATCCTGCTGGAACTGGGTCCCATACGCTTGAGCTGGTACGGTCTCATGTATGTCCTTGGCCTTTTGGCCTCTTACTGGCTTGTTCTCCGCCAGATGAAGAAAAAGGATTTTTCTATAGCAAAACCGGAGATCGACAGTCTTTATTTTTTTCTCGTCCTCGGTTTGGTCATCGGTGCTCGGCTCGGTTACATTCTTTTTTACAACCTGGAGATGTATCTTGATCAACCTTTGGAATTGCTGGCGATCTGGCATGGGGGAATGTCCTTTCATGGAGGGCTGATCGGCGTAATCATCGGGGCCGCCCTTTTCTCCTGGAAAAATAAAAAGTCTTTCTGGAAGATTGCCGACCTCCTCATCGTCACCGCTCCCATCGGTCTCGGGTTGGGAAGAATCGGGAATTTCATCAATGGCGAGCTCTATGGCCGGGTGACTCAGGTTCCCTGGGGAATCATCTTTCCCAAAGGAGGCCCCCTGCCCCGTCATCCTTCGCAACTTTATGAGAGCGCCCTTGAAGGATGGGCCCTCTTCCTCATTCTGTGGTCCATAAAAGAAGGGAAGATACCCCGGGGCGGACTTCTGGCTTTATTTCTTTTGCTCTATGGGGGATTCCGCTTTTTCCTGGAATTCTTCAGGGAACCGGATGAACAACTTGGGTTTGTTTGGGGGCCGTTGTCCATGGGCCAGGTTCTTTCCGCC